>NZ_BCBQ01000005.1:0-119021 GCF_001320885.1 Pseudomonas sp. NBRC 111140 | reverse complement strand
AACTTCAACATCCTGGCCAGCACCCCAAGCTGCCCGATCGCCGGCATGTACGACGATGCCCGCGGCTACTACGGCGTGCAATTCCACCCGGAAGTGACCCACACCAAGCAGGGCGGTCGCATCCTGTCCCGCTTCGTGCAGGACATCTGCGGCTGTGAAGCCCTGTGGACCGCGTCCAACATCGTCGAAGACGCCATCGCCCAGGTGCGTGCACAAGTAGGTTCGGCCAACGTCCTGCTGGGCCTGTCCGGCGGTGTTGACAGCTCGGTGGTTGCCGCGCTGCTGCACCGTGCCATCGGCGACCAGCTGACCTGCGTATTCGTCGACAACGGCCTGCTGCGCCTGCACGAAGGTGACCAGGTGATGGCCATGTTCAAAGAGAACATGGGCGTCAAGGTGATCCGTGCCGATGCTGAAAAGCAGTTCCTCGACAACCTGGAAGGCGAAGCCGACCCAGAGAAGAAGCGCAAGATCATCGGCCGCACCTTCATCGACATCTTCGATGCCGAAGCCAGCAAGCTGGAAAACATCCAGTTCCTCGCCCAAGGCACCATCTACCCGGACGTGATCGAGTCGGCGGGTGCCAAGAGCGGCAAGGCCCATGTGATCAAGTCGCACCACAACGTGGGTGGCCTGCCAGAGGAAATGAACCTCAAGCTGGTCGAGCCGCTGCGTGAACTGTTCAAGGACGAAGTGCGCAAGATCGGCCTGGAGCTGGGCCTGCCGTACGACATGGTCTACCGCCACCCGTTCCCAGGCCCGGGCCTGGGCGTGCGTATCCTCGGTGAAGTGAAGAAGGAATACGCCGACATCCTGCGTCGCGCCGACCACATCTTCATCGAAGAACTGCGCAAGGCCGATTGGTACCACAAGACCAGCCAGGCGTTCGTGGTGTTCCAGCCGGTCAAGTCGGTTGGCGTCGTTGGCGACGGCCGTCGCTACGCCTGGGTCGTGGCCCTGCGTGCCGTCGAGACCGTGGACTTCATGACCGCGCGTTGGGCGCACCTGCCGTACGAGCTGCTGGAAACCGTCAGCGGCCGTATCATCAACGAAATCGACGGTATCTCGCGCGTTACCTACGACGTGTCGAGCAAGCCGCCTGCCACTATCGAGTGGGAATAAGTTGAGCCACAAGGGCGCCGTAAGGCGCCCTTGTCGTATCTGTTTCCTGTGCTGGCCCCTTCGCGGGTAAAACCGTGAAGGGGCCAGCACAGGCCGATACAAGACTTCACTTAATCTTTCCCATTTGCAGGTGTATCGTATTCGCCCTTCATCGCCAGCCAATGCTGGCAGCTTGATTGCGCAGAACACGAGGTACCCGCACCGATGTCCTTCACCCGTCGACAAATGCTCAAGGGCCTCACTGGCCTGGTTGTGGTTGGCCTGGGCGCCGGTGGCGCGGCGCGTTACTGGCTGGGCAAGGTCGAAGATGACAACGCCGGCCACGATTATGAGCTGATTGCAGCGCCCCTGGACGTCGAATTGGTGCCGGGCTTCAAGACCGAGGCCTGGGCATTCGGCCCGTCGGCACCGGGTACCGAGCTGCGCGTGCGCCAGGGCACCTGGTTGCGGGTACGCTTCATCAACCACCTGCCGGTCGAGACCACCATCCATTGGCACGGCATCCGCCTGCCGTTGGAAATGGACGGCGTGCCCTATGTCTCGCAACTGCCAGTCAAGCCGGGCGAGTATTTCGATTACAAGTTCCGCGTACCGGACGCCGGCAGCTACTGGTATCACCCGCATGTCAGCAGCTCCGAAGAGCTGGGCCGTGGCCTGGTTGGGCCGCTGATCGTCGAAGAGCGCGAACCGACTGGCTTCCTTCATGAGCGCACGCTGAGCCTGAAGAACTGGCATGTAGACGAGCAGGGCGCCTGGCTGCCCTTCAGCATCCCGCGTGAGGCCGCGCGTAACGGCACCGCCGGGCGCTTGATCACCATCAATGGCCAGGCCGACTCGGTCACCGAGCTGCCGGCCGGCCAGGTGGTGCGGGTGCGTCTGCTGAACCTGGACAACACCTGGACCTACCGCCTCAATCTCAAGGGCAACTGCGAGGCGAAAATCTATGCCCTGGACGGCAACCCAGTGACCCCACGGCCATTGGAAGACGACTACTGGCTTGGCCCCGGCATGCGTATCTGCCTGGCTATCCGCATTCCCCAAGCGGGTGAGGAAATCTCCCTGCGCGACGGTTTCGTGCGCCTGGGCACCCTGCGTTCAGTGGCCAGCAATGACGCGCCAAGCGACTGGCCACCAGCGCTGCCACCCAACCCGATCGCCGAGCCAGACCTGGAGAATGCCGAAAAGCTCAACTTCAATTTCGAGTGGGCGGCGAGCGTCACGGTTACCCCTGACCCCGACAAACCGTCCAGCATGTGGCAGATCAACGGCCAGGCCTGGGACATCACCGACAAGACCTGCGCCGACCGCCCAATCGCCACGTTGCAGAAGGGCAAGAGCTACATTTTCGAGCTGAAGAACATGACCCAGTACCAGCACCCGATTCACCTGCATGGCATGAGCTTCAAGGTGATCGGCTCCAATCGCCACGACATCAAGGAGCCGTGGTTTACCGACACCTACCTGCTGGGCAAGAACGAGCGCGCCCAGGTTGCACTGGTGGCGGATAACCCAGGTACCTGGATGTTCCATTGCCACGTCATCGACCACATGGAAACCGGCCTGATGGCCGCGATCGCGGTGGTCTGATGCGTCCGCAGATCATCGATCGCAGCCGCGATCAGGAGTTCATGCGCCTGGCCCTGGCGCTGGCTGCCGAGGGCGCAGCGTTGGGCGAGGTGCCGGTGGGTGCGGTATTGGTGCAGCATGGGCAGGTGATTGGCCAGGGCTTCAACCGGCCGATCATCGACAGCGACCCGAGTGCGCATGCTGAAATGGTGGCCATCCGCGCAGCGGCGAAAGCGGCCAGCAACTACCGGCTGCCCGGCAGCACCCTGTACGTGACCCTGGAGCCGTGCAGCATGTGTGCAGGGCTGATCGTGCATTCGCGGGTGATGCGGGTGGTGTTTGGCGCGCTGGAGCCCAAGGCGGGGATTGTACAGAGCCAGGGGCAGTTCTTCGGCCAAGGGTTTCTGAACCACCGGGTGATGGTGGAGGGTGGAGTGCTGGCGGAGGCGTGCGGGCAGATCCTCAGCGAGTTCTTCAAGGCCCGCCGGGCCAAAGGCTGACCTGTATTGGCTTACATCGGCGGCGACTGATCAGCCGGCTTGTCCTTGTTCACCCCAGGCACATGCAGGTTGCCCTCGGCCACCTGGCCTTCGAGCTGCGGTTGGGTCACCCAAGTAAGGATGTCGTAGTAACGACGGATGTTGGCCACGAAGTGCACCGGCTCGCCGCCACGGGCATAACCGTACTTGGTCTGCCGGTACCACTGCTTCTGTGACAGGCGTGGCAGCATCTTCTTGACGTCCAGCCACTTGTTCGGGTTGAGCTTTTCGCGCTTGGCCAGGGTCCGGGCGTCTTCCAGGTGGCCGGTACCCACGTTATAGGCCGCCAGGGCGAACCAGGTGCGGTCCGGCTCCTGAATGCTGTCGTCGAGCTCTTCCTTGATCTTCATGAAATACTTGGCGCCGCCCTGAATGCTCTGCTTGGGGTCCAGTCGGTTGGACACACCCATCGCCTGGGCGGTGCGTTGGGTCAGCATCATCAGGCCGCGCACGCCGGTCTTGGAGGTGACTTCCGGCTGCCACATCGACTCCTGGTAGCCGATTGCGGCCAGCAGGCGCCAGTCGACCTGCTCGACCTTGGCGTAGCTCTTGAAGTGTTTTTCGTACTTGGGCAGGCGTTGTTGCAGGTGCTGGGCGAAGGTGTAGGCACCGACATAGCCCAATACATCGACATGGCCGTAGTAGCGGTCTTTCAGGCGCTGCAGCGTGCCGTTCTTTTGCGCCTTGTCGAGAAACTCGTTGATCTCGTTGAGCAGGCTGTTGTCTTCGCCTGCCGCCACGGCCCAGCGCTGGTCGCGGGTATCACCCACGTCGAAGGCGACTCGCACGTTAGGGAAGTACACCTGGTTCATCGCCAGTTCGTTGGAGTCGACCAGGGTCAGGTCGATCTGCCCTTCATCGACCATGCGCAGCAGGTCGACCACCTCGACGGCGTCGGACTCTTCATATTCCAGGCCAGGGTTCTGCTTTTTCAGCTCAGCCAGCAGGTCGGCATGGCTGCTGCCCTTGAGCACCATGATTTTCTTGCCGACCAGGCCCTTGGCGTTGGTCGGGCGTGGGCGGCCGTTGCGGTAGATGACCTGTGGCGTCACTTCCAGGTACGGGTGCGAGTATTTCACCTGGGCCTTGCGCCGCTCGCTGCTGACCAGGCCGGCTGCGGCCAGTACCGGGCCGGAGGGTTTGCCTAGGGCGTCGTACAGCTCGTCGAGGTTGTCGGCGGTCTCGATCTGCAGCTTCACGCCGAGATCTTCGGCGAAATGCTGGACTAGCTCGTATTCGAAGCCGGTTTCGCCGTTGCGGTCCTGGAAGTAGGTGGCCGGGCTGTTGCGGGTGATCACGCGCAGCACGCCATCCTCCTTCACGCGCTCGAGGGTGCTGGGTTTTTCAACGCAGGCACCGAGCAGCAGAAAGAGTCCGGTTGCGAAAAGCCATTTGGCGCAACGCTGGCGCAAAGCAGTGTGGGCGAACATAGGTTGCAGTATACGCAAAGGACTGGCCCAACCATATCTCGACAACGGTTAGGTTGTCTGGTAGCGCGTTATGTGCTGTTCCCGCATTGATTGCATGCGTACTGCTTTTTTTTGACCCGAAAGTCCGGTTCCGCCGCCCGGCAGCCGTGGCTTAGAGCAGGTGCCGAAAGCCATCGAATTAGGCTAGAATGCACGGCCTCTAAGCACACCCCTTCCTGAGGCTGTCCCGACGATGTTGATCCTGCGCGGCGCTCCTGCCCTTTCTGCCTTTCGCCACGGTAAATTACTCGAGCAACTGAGCCAGAAAGTCCCCGCTGTTACTGGTTTGTATGCCGAATTCGCCCACTTCGCCGATGTTGACGGCGAGCTGACCGCCGACCAGCAGCAGGTGCTGGGCCGTCTGCTCAAGTACGGCCCGAGCGTGCCGGTACAGGAGCCGACCGGCCGCCTGTTCCTGGTCGTGCCGCGCCTGGGCACCATTTCGCCTTGGGCCAGCAAGGCCAGCGACATCGCCCACAACTGCGGCCTGCAGTCGATCCAGCGCCTGGAGCGCGGCATCGCCTACTACGTTGCCGGCACCCTGAGCGACGCTGACGCTGCATTGATCGCCGCCGAACTGCACGACCGCATGACCCAGCGTGTGCTGGCTCAGCTGGAGCAGGCGGCCGACCTGTTCAGCCACGCCCAGCCCAAGCCGATGACCTCGGTAGACATCCTGGCCGGCGGCCGTGACGCCCTGGCCCAGGCCAACATCGACCTGGGCCTGGCCCTGGCCGAAGACGAGATCGACTACCTGGTCGCTGCCTTCCAGGGGCTCAAGCGCAACCCGAACGACATCGAACTGATGATGTTCGCCCAGGCCAACTCCGAGCACTGCCGCCACAAGATCTTCAACGCCAGTTGGGACATCGACGGCCAGGCTCAGGAAAAAAGCCTGTTCGGCATGATCAAGAACACTTACCAGATGCACAACGAAGGCGTGCTGTCCGCATACAAGGACAACGCCTCGGTCATCGTCGGTAACGTGGCTGGCCGTTTCTTCCCGAACCCTGAAACCCGCCAGTACGGCGCGGTGCAGGAGCCGGTGCACATCCTGATGAAGGTGGAAACCCACAACCACCCGACCGCCATCGCCCCGTTCTCCGGTGCATCGACTGGCTCCGGCGGTGAAATCCGCGACGAAGGTGCAACCGGCCGTGGCGCCAAGCCCAAAGCGGGCCTGACCGGCTTCACCGTGTCCAACCTGCGCATCCCAGGCTTCGAACAGCCTTGGGAGCAGGCCTACGGCAAGCCTGAGCGTATCGTCGACGCCCTCGACATCATGATCGAAGGCCCTCTGGGCGGCGCCGCGTTCAACAACGAATTCGGTCGCCCGGCCCTGACCGGTTACTTCCGTACCTTCGAGCAGGCCATCAACACCCCGCACGGTGAAGAAGTACGCGGTTACCACAAGCCAATCATGCTCGCCGGTGGCATGGGCAACATCCGTGAAGACCACGTGCAGAAGGGCGAGATCACCGTCGGCGCCAAGCTGATCGTGCTCGGCGGCCCGGCCATGCTGATCGGCCTGGGCGGCGGCGCGGCTTCGTCGGTGGCTACCGGTGCCAGCTCGGCTGACCTGGACTTCGCTTCGGTACAGCGCGAAAACCCGGAAATGGAGCGCCGCTGCCAGGAGGTCATCGACCGCTGCTGGCAGCTGGGTGACGACAACCCGATCGCCTTCATCCACGACGTGGGCGCGGGGGGTATCTCCAACGCCTTCCCGGAACTGGTCAACGACGGTGGCCGTGGCGGCCGCTTCGAGCTGCGCAACGTGCCCAACGACGAGCCGGGCATGGCCCCGCACGAAATCTGGAGCAACGAATCGCAAGAGCGTTACGTGCTGGCTGTCAGCGCGGTCGACTTCGAGCGTTTCCAGGCCATCTGCGAGCGTGAGCGTTGCCCGTTTGCCGTGGTCGGCGAAGCGACTGAAGAGCCGCACCTGACCGTGAGCGACAGCCACTTCGGCAACACCCCGGTGGACATGCCGCTGGACGTGCTGCTGGGCAAGCCACCGCGCATGCACCGTTCGGTTACCCGCGAAGCCGAGCTGGGCGATGACTTCGACCCGAGCAAGTTGGACCTGGACAACGCCGTGCAGCGCGTGCTGAACCACCCGGCCGTGGCCAGCAAGAGCTTCCTGATCACCATCGGCGACCGCACCATCACTGGCCTGGTTGCCCGCGACCAGATGGTCGGCCCGTGGCAGGTTCCGGTAGCCGACTGCGCCGTCACCGCCACCAGCTTCGATGTGTACACCGGTGAAGCCATGGCCATGGGCGAGCGTACCCCGCTGGCGCTGCTGGATGCCCCGGCTTCCGGCCGCATGGCCATCGGCGAGACCATCACCAACCTGGCCGCTTCGCGTATCGAGAAGCTGTCTGACATCAAGCTGTCGGCCAACTGGATGTCCGCCGCTGGCCACCCAGGTGAAGACGCCCGCCTGTACGACACCGTCAAGGCCGTCGGCATGGAGCTGTGCCCGGAACTGGGCATTACCATTCCGGTCGGCAAAGACTCGATGTCGATGAAGACCAAGTGGAGCGAGGAGGGCGTGGAGAAGAGCGTCACCTCGCCAATGTCGCTGATCATCACCGGCTTCGCCCCGGTCACCGACATCCGCAAGACCCTCACCCCGCAACTGCGCATGGACAAGGGCGAGACCGACCTGATCCTGATCGACCTGGGCCGTGGCAAGAACCGCATGGGCGCCTCGATCCTGGCCCAGACCTACGGCAAGATCGCGGCCCAGGCACCGGACGTCGACGACGCCGAAGACCTCAAGGCCTTCTTCGCCGTGATCCAGGGCCTGAACGCCGACGGCCATCTGCTGGCCTACCACGACCGCTCCGACGGCGGCCTGCTCACCACCGTGCTGGAAATGGCCTTCGCCGGCCACTGCGGCCTCGACCTGCAGCTCGACCCGCTGACCGACAGCAAAGGCGACGTGCCAGCCATCCTCTTCAACGAAGAGCTGGGCGCGGTCATCCAGGTTCGCCAGGATGCCACCCCGGACGTGCTGGCACAGTTCAGCGCAGCTGGCCTGGGTGAAGGTTGCGTGGCAGTGATCGGCAAGCCGGTCAACAACGGTGAAGTGTCCATCAGCCTGAACGGCGAGGTGCTGTTCGACGATGACCGTCGCATGCTGCAGCGCCAGTGGGCCGAGACCAGCTACCAAATCCAGCGCCTGCGCGACAACGCCGACTGCGCCGACCAGGAATTCGACCTGCTGCTCGAGGAAGACAACCCGGGCCTGTCGGTCAAGCTGGGCTTCGACGTCAACGATGACATCGCCGCACCGTACATCAAGAAGGGCGTGCGCCCGCAAGTGGCCATCCTGCGCGAGCAGGGCGTCAACGGCCAGGTCGAGATGGCCGCTGCCTTCGACCGCGCAGGCTTCGCTGCCATCGACGTGCACATGAGCGACATCCTCGCTGGCCGTGTCGACTTCGAGGCCTTCAAGGGCCTGGTCGCCTGCGGTGGCTTCTCCTACGGCGACGTGCTGGGCGCGGGTGAAGGCTGGGCCAAGTCGGCGCTGTTCAACGCCCGTGCCCGTGATGCCTTCCAGGCCTTCTTCGAGCGTACCGACAGCTTCGCCCTGGGCGTGTGCAACGGTTGCCAGATGATGTCCAACCTGCACGAGCTGATCCCGGGCACCGAGTACTGGCCGCATTTCGTGCGTAACCGCTCGGAGCAGTTCGAGGCACGCGTGGCCATGGTCGAGGTGCAGAAGTCCAACTCGATCTTCCTGCAGGGCATGGCCGGTTCGCGCATGCCGATCGCCATCGCCCACGGTGAAGGCCATGCCGAATTCGCCAACGAAGCGGCATTGCTGGAAGCCGATCTGTCCGGTTGCGTGGCCCTGCGCTACGTCGACAACCACGGCAAGGTCACCGAAGCCTACCCGGCCAACCCGAACGGCTCGCCGCGTGGTATCACCGGCCTGACCAGCCGCGATGGCCGTGTGACCATCATGATGCCGCACCCGGAGCGCGTATTCCGCGCCGTGCAGAACTCCTGGCGCCCAGACGAGTGGCAGGAAGATGCTGCGCTGATGCGTATGTTCCGCAACGCGCGGGTGTGGGTGAACTAAGGCGTGTACAAGCTCGCCTTCTTCGTCCCCGCCAGCCACGTCGAAGTGGTCAAGGCCGCTGTGTTCGCTGCTGGTGGCGGGCGCATCGGTGACTATGACCACTGCGCCTGGCAAACCCTGGGCCAGGGCCAGTTCCGCCCGTTGGACGGCAGCCAGCCGTTCCTCGGGCAAACCGGCCAGGTCGAGGTGGTGGAAGAGTGGAAGGTGGAGCTTGTGGTGGCTGACGGTCTGGTAGCCCAGGTCGTCGCTGCCCTGAAGCAGAACCACCCCTACGAGACGCCAGCCTACGAAGTCTGGCAGCTCGCCCAGTTCTAGACTGCATCAAGGCCTTCGCGGGCAAGCCCGCGAAAGGGCTCTATAAGCCGGCCACAATCTCCTTGCCGGGCTCAGGCCGCTTCAACCAGGCACAAGCCAGCAATCCCACCTCGAACAGTATCCACATCGGCACCGCTAGCATCGTCTGCGAAAACACATCCGGCGGCGTCAGGATCATCCCCACCACAAAGCACCCGACGATCACGTAGGGCCTGCTGCGCCGCAATGTGGCCACATCGGCCAACCCCACCCAGACCACGATGAAGGTCGCCACCGGGATCTCGAATGCCAGCCCGAATGCCAAAAACAGCGCCAGGATAAAGTCCAGGTACTGGCTGATGTCAGTCATCATCGCCACACCGTCCGGTGTCACGCTGGCAAAAAAGCCGAACATCATCGGAAACACCAGGAAGAACGCGAACGCCATGCCGGCATAGAACAGCACGATGCTCGACACCAGCAGCGGCAGGGCAATGCGCCGTTCACGGCGGTACAACCCCGGTGCCAGAAAGCCCCAGGCCTGATGCAGCAGCAGCGGCATGGCCACGAACAGTGCGCACATCGCGGTCAGCTTGAACGGCGTCAGAAAAGGCGAGGTGACGCTGGTGGCGATCATGCTCGCGCCTTCCGGCAAAAAGCGCCGAAGCGGCTCGGAGATGAGCGTGTACAGCGTTTGGGCGAAGGGGAACAGGCCGGCGAACACCAATGCCACCAACCCCAGACAACGCACCAGGCGTTTGCGCAGGTCGCGCAGGTGTTCAATCAACGGCATGCTGGCCGTCGGGTCCATGGCACTGCTCATGAGGCGTTTTCCTTGGGTAGCGTGACTGTAGCCGCATCATTGGCCGGCTCTGTATTCAGGCTGATGCCCTGACGGATCTCCTGTTCCAGGCGCTGCAAGGGTGCGCTGTCGAGGTGGGGCAGCTCGATTTCGCGCTCCACCTGCGTACGCAAGGCGTGCATGGCCCGGCGCGCCTGGCCCAGGCCACGCCCAAGGGTGCGTGCCGCCACTGGCAGGCGCTCCGGGCCCAGCACCAGCAGGGCGACGACGCCGACCAGCAGCAACTCGCTGAAGCCTACCTCGAACATCAGGCCTGACGGTCCGCTTGCGGTTGCTGCGTGGCCTGGCCGGTCAGCGGGGCCTGTTGCTGCATCTGCGCCTGGCCGGGTGTGCTGGCGTCATTGTCACCGCCCATGGACTTGCGAAAACCCTGGATCGCCTCGCCCACATCGCTGCCCAGGCCCTTGAGGCGCTTGGTCCCAAACAGCAGAAATACGATCAGCAGTACGATCACCAGTTGCCAGATTCCAATGCCACCCATTGCGACCACTCCTGTAAGGCCATGAAAAGGAAGGGCAATCCTGCATCGCCTAGATGACATGCGCATGACGAACGGGCATTGCCATCTACCTGCAACAAGCGGCGTGTTGACTGGCGTTTTTACTTCGCGAGCGAGGCACGCACGGATGGGTGGCAGGCAACAGCAGGGGGCGGCCCTGTTGATGGTGATGGTGGTGCTGGCGATGCTGGCGGCGGGCATGGCTTGGTTGGTGGAAGATGGTCGGCGCCAGGTGGATGAGGTGCGTCTGTTGCAGCAGCGGGTGCAGGTGCGCGCCATGGAGCAGGCGGGCCTTGCCTATGCCGAGCAGGCTCTGCGGGACCCCGCCTGGCGGCTTAGCCCATTGTTCTGGCAAGCCTTGCGCGGGCAGCCACTGAACTACGATTTTGGCACGGGCCAGGCGCAATTGCGGGTGCGCGACCAGCACACATGCTTCAACGTCAATGCGTTGCTGGGTGCCGATGGCGAACGTGCCGAGCACCAATTGCGTTATCTGCTGGGCGACGACATGGCTGCCGAGCGCCTGGTCGATGCACTGGCCGACTGGCTCGACGCCGACAGTGATACCCGTCTGCAGGGCGCCGAGAGTGCCCAGTACCTGCGTCAGCAACCCGCACGGCTGGCGGCCAATCAGCCGATGCTCGACACCAGCGAGCTGAACCTGTTGCTGGAGCCGGATGCCGCTCGCCAGGCTCGTTATCCGATGCTGTGCGCCTTGCCCCAGGTCACCGGCTGGCGCCTGAATGCCAATGCGCTGGGGCTGGAGCATCTACCGTTGCTGGAAGCGCTGTACGAAGGGCGCTATTCGCGCTCTTTGCTCAGCCGCATCATCACCGGGCGACCGGCGTCGGGGTATGCGGATGCGGCCGCGTTGCGCCAGGCGCTGGGGGCGGTGGATGACGAGACGTTCGAACGACTGAGTGAAGGCTTGCTGCTCAACAGTGGGTACTTCTTGTTGCAGCTGTCGTTCGAAGAGGAGGGCAGGATGATGCGCAGCGAGTTTCAGGTAGAGGCGCTTGGGGTGGTGCAATGGCATGCGCGGGTGCCAGCACAGCAGGTGCGGGTGCGTAGCCGGGAGCCCATGGCCTGGTAAAGCTTGAGAGTACTGGGGCCGCAGAGCGGCCCCAGATCGATCAGGCGGTGCCGATCTCCCCGCCATCATTGCGCTGAATCACCACCGTCGAAGCCCGTGGCCTTACAGTCGCCCCAGCCGGCGTAGCATCGGTGGCCTTGTCGGTATAAGGCCAGTTCCCCGGATGCTGAATGTTGACGAACAAGGTCTTGTTGTCCGGGGTAAAGGAAATCCCGGTCACCTCGCAATCATTCGGCCCGACAAAGAAGCGGCGCAGGGCCACCTGGTTCTGTGCGTTCACCGGTACCTGCTTGCCGCTGGCATCCACCAGGTCGGTGGGGATCACCGCCAGCAGTTGGTCGTTGGTGTAGTCGGTCAAGGTGGTTTCGCCGTTGTCGGTTTCGAACCACAGAATGCCACGGCTATCGAAACTCATGCCGTCGGGGCTGGCGAACTGGTTGAGCTCGGTCAGGCCGGAACGATTGATGTCGGCAGTGCCGGCAGCGTTGGCGCCGAACACGAAGATGTCCCAGGTAAAGCTCAGCTGGTCGTCACTGTCGTGCCAGCGAATGATGTGGCCGTGACGGTTCGGGCCACGTGGGTTGGCTGCATCGACCTTTTCCGGGGTGCGTGCGCTGTTGTTGGTCAGGGTCAGGTACACGTCGCCGTTCAGTGGGTTGACCGTGGTCCATTCCGGGCGGTCCATCGGCGTTGCGCCCACGGCATCGCCGGCACCACGGGTGTTGAGGATGATGCCTGGCAGGTCACCATACAGTGCACCCAGGGTGCTGCCGGCCTTGGTGGCGGTGCCCACGTCCAGCAGCAGCCATACGCCGGTGCCATCGGCATTGAAGCGGGCCACGTAGAGCTTGCCCTGGTCGAGGTACTTGGCGCCGGTGGCCAGGCGGTCGGCCGGGTTGGCGTCGGCGGCGTCCCACACGGCGGTGGACACCCACTTGTACAGGTACTCGTTGTTCGAGTCGTCACCCATGTACCACACCAGCGGCTTGCCCGCGACGGGAAGGCCTGGGGCGCAGCCCTCGTGGCGGAAACGGCCCAGCGCGGTACGCTTGGTGGCCAGGGTACTGCTGTTGTAGGGGTCGATCTCGACGATGTAGCCGTAGGTGCTGGCTTCGTTGCGGTAGTCGTCGCTGGCGCTGGCGCCCTTGATGGTCACGTCGAAGCGGGCGAATTCGTCGGCCACCTCGGTGCTGTCACCGGCAGCGCTTTCCCACTTGTACTGGCCACTGGAGGTGCCCACGCCAATACGGCGCTGGTCCTCGGGGCGGGTGCCTTTGTTGACGAAGATGCCCGGCCAGTTCTCTTCGCAGGTCAGGTAGGTGCCCCACGGGGTATAGCCGTTGCCGCAGTTGTTGTTGGTGCCACGGCAGTGAGTGCCGGCGGTGGAGTACTTGGTCTTGACGTGGTCGGTGCCGCGCAGCGGCCCGGTGATTTCCATGCGCGAGGCAGTGGTGAAGCGGCGGTTCAGCGGGTCGTTGTCGACCACCTGCCAACGGCCGTTGATTTTCTGCAGGCGTACCACGCCGGCACCGTGGGCGTTGATTTCCTTGCGCACTTCTTCGGCCGGGCGCTTGCCGTTCACATCGGTGGTCGGGCCGGCCGGGTGCAGGGCCGCGGTGTCGATGTATTCGAAGTTGATCGCCAGCAGGCCGTCTTCCGAGCTGCCGTTGATGGGGAAGAAGTGCATGCCGTCATGGTGCATGCCCATGGCGTTGGCCTGGTCGGTCGAGGTGTTGCTGCCGTCGGACTTCCACGGGTTGCCGTTGCTGTTCAGCGGCGTACCCCAGGGCGCCAGCACGTAGGCGCTATAGCCAGCGGCGACGACACAGGCGTCGGTGCGCGAACCTGGGATGGGCTGGAAGCCCAACGCCAGTTTCGGTACTTCCGGTTCGGTGACTGGCGGCTCGGTCACCGGTGGCTCGGTGACGGGGTCATCGTGATCGGAGCCGCCACCGTCGAAGCAGCCTGTCAGGCCGGTACCGGCGATCATGGCGATGGCGGCGCCCAGGCTACCGCGCATCACGCTGCGACGGCTCAGGTAGGCGTCCATGACGTTGGCCATCGGCAGGTTGCCGCTTTGGTTCCGGTCCAGGTTGTCGCCGGTATCTCGACTCATCAGGGTGTCCTTATATTGGCTGAGTTAGAAGAACCCGCGACTTTAGGGGGAAAATATGATGATTCATTGGCAGAAATGTTAAGGGGTTTTTAAAACGACTCGCTCTTAGAAAAGCTTCTGACAGATCAATTTGGAATGTCTGTCGGATTTCTGCCATCAAACTGTAATGCCAACGCCGCAACATCCGGGGCCCTGAATGAACGCGGAAAAGGATGGCGGGTGCGATGGCGAGCAGTGTGCACAGGCGCGAAGTGATCGGCTGGATGGGTATCGGTGCCTTGGCACCGCTGCTCGGCGCCTGCACTGCCTTCCCAGGGCAGCAGGGCGGTAACGCCCACCTCGACTTGCTCTATGTAGCCGATACCCTCGATGCCCGCCAACCTGGCCTGGCCGTGGTGCCGGCTACCCGGCTGGGACCGGTCAGCCACCTGGGCCGCGCGCCATGGATGACAGGCAGCAGCGCCAGCATCGCCTACCCGCAACTGGCGCCGCTGCTCGATGCGAATCAGGCTGGGGCTGCCCAGTTGGGCGGCTATGCGGTGCTGGCGGCGTTGCTGGAGCAGCTGCGCGGCGAGGCCGGTGCCGGCAACAGCCTCACCCTGGAAAACGGCCAAGGCTGGAATGGCAGTGGCCTGGCTTACCTGACCCAGGGCGAAAGTGGAGTGCAAGGCAGCCAACTGCTGGGCGTCGAAGCGCGGGTCAGCAGCGACGAACGGGTACTGTGGCCACAGCGCAGCCCAGGGCTCTATCGCCAGGCAAGCCCCCTTACCTTGGCTGCCGGGCTGGCAGACGCGCAACGCCAGGCATTGGGCCTGGAAGCCTTGCACGTCTTCGAGCGCGGCGGTGCGCGCATTGCGGTGGTTGGCGTGACCGACCCTTATGCCCAGGACCAGAAAGCTTCGCTCAAACAGTGGTACCAGTCACTGCAGCCGGTATTCGAGCAGGCCCGGCGCGAGGCGGACCTGGTGGTGGCCATGGCCGATGTGGGCACAGGCCCCGGCCTGTGGCTGGCTGAACGGTTGCCGCAAATCGATGTGCTGCTGTGCGCCCGTGGCCAGGACTTGTGGCCGGCGCCGGTCGAAGTAACCCAGGCCAGCGGCCGCCGCGTGCCGGTGTTGTTCGCCGGCTGCCGGGGCAGCGGTGCGTTCCGCCTGCGCTGCCAACGTGTGGCCGGGCTGTGGCAGTTCGACGGGCGCTTCTTCCCGGCCTTTGAACAACAACTGGCGCCTGCCGCGCAGGTGCGCGTCGCGCAGTTTCAGGCACAACTACGCCAGCAACGTGCCGGCCACGCGGCCTGGCTCGATCAGCCGTTGGCCCGCGCACCCCAGGCCTTGTGGCGCCGCGATACCCGAGGCGGCAGCTGGGACCGCCTGCTGCATCAAGCCCTGGCTGACGACAGCAGCATGCCCGTGCTGTTGCCGGGCCTGCGTTATGACTACCCGCTGCCGGCGGGAGCGTCCATCACCCGCGAACACTTGATCAGCCTTACCGGCGGTTACCCGGCGCCGGTGGTCGAAGCGCCGGCTCGGCAGGTCGAGCAAGTGCTGGAGAACGCTGCAGAACAATTGTTCGGCGACCCGTTGCTGCTGGACAACAGCCAGGACCTGCCGCGCTGGCAGGGCCAGGCCTGGCGCGTCAGCTACAGCCCGCAAGGCAAGCGCATCACTGGCCTGGAGCCCGTGCAGGGCCTGTGCCGCACCTTTGGCCTGCAATTCGACAGTCAAGCCGGCGAGCCCCTGTGGCAGCGGGTCGAAGCCTGGCTGGCCCGGCAAGGTGCCGACTGGCAACTGGTGCCGCTGCAACTGCCCGAAGTGCGTTACGTGCAGGGGCACCCGGGCTGGCATCCACGGCAGTTGGCCTCGTGACCCTCGCCTCGCGCGTGTTCACGGGCGCTGGCCTGACCTTGGCTGGCTGGCTCGCTGCACAGTGTGTGCTGCAACTGAGCCGTCAGCCGCAACCCGCCACGGCGCCTGCGGCGGTCGACAGCCCGCTGCCCGGGCTGATGGTTGGCCACTGGCAAGCGCCCATCGACGACGGTGCCATTGCCCTTACTCGCTTGCCACTGCAATACCTCGGCGGCCTCAAGGCGCAGCCATTGGCATCCAGTGTGGTGGTGCTGCGCTACGGCGAGCAAGTACGCACTCTAGCCCGTGGCCAGCGCCTGGCACCTGGGATCGTGCTGGAGGACATCGACAGCGATGGCCTGATTTTCAACAACCAGGGGCGGCGCGAACGCCTGCCCTGGCCGCCACGCCCTGCCGTGACCGGCTTCAAGCGGCAAGGATGAACGATGCCTGTTAGATACTGCGTGGCGGCCGCGCTGAGCGTGGCCTTGTCCATGGCCTGCGCTGAAGAACCGGTGTTCGATGACAACGGCACGCCGATGTACGAAGTGAACTTCGTCGATACCGAGCTTGGCGAGTTCATCGACAGTGTGTCGCGCATCACCGGCACCACCTTCATCGTCGACCCCAGGGTCAAGGGCAAGGTCACCGTGCGCACCGTCGACCTGCACGACGCCGATGCCATCTATGACATCTTCCTGGCCCAACTGCGCGCCCAGGGTTATGCCACCGTCGACCTGCCCAACGGCAGCGTGAAGATCGTCCCCGACCAGGCCGCACGCCTGGAACCGGTGCCGGTGGAGGCGGGCGGGCAGCAGGGCGAGGGCAGCGACAGCGTGGCCACTCGGGTATTCAACGTGCGTAACGCCGCCAGTGAACAAGTCCTGGGCATTCTCAAGCCGCTGATCGACCCACGGGTTGGGGTGATTACACCGTATCCGGCGGCGCATCAGCTGGTGGTGACCGACTGGCGCAGCAACCTGGAACGCATCGCCAGCCTGCTGCGCCAGCTCGACCGCCCAGAGGAGGCACAAGGCAGCGGCAGTACCCAGGTGATCTACCTGCGCCATGCCAATGCCGGTGAAGTGGTCAAGGTGCTGCGCGGGCTCAGCCAGGAAGGTGCGGTGCCAGCTGAAGGGCCCGGAGAAGGAGAAAGCAAGGACAGGCCGGTGATGGCCGCCTCCGCAGGCCCAAGTATCCGCTTGGAGTACGAAGAGGGCACCAACGCCGTGGTCATGGTCGGCCCCGACAGCGAGCTGGCGGCGTATCGTGCCATTGTCGAGCAACTGGACATTCGTCGCGCCCAGGTGGTGGTCGAGGCGATCATCGCTGAAGTATCGGACAGCAGCGCTCAGGAGCTGGGTGTGCAATGGCTGTTCGCCGACGAAAAGTTCGGTGCCGGTATCGTCAACTTCGGCAGCAATGGCGTGAATATCGCCAACATCGCCGGGGCCGCCGCCAGTGGTGACAACGAGGCCCTCGGCGACTTGCTGTCCACCACGGCGGGTGCCACGGCGGGCATCGGCCATTTCGGCGGCGGCTTCAACTTCGCCATGCTGGTCAACGCGCTGAAGGGTAAAAGCGGCTTCAACCTGCTGTCCACGCCCACCTTGCTGACCCTGGACAACGCCGAAGCGTCGATCCTGGTCGGCCAGGAAGTGCCTTTCGTCACCGGCTCGGTGACGCAGAACAACGCCAACCCGTACCAGACCATCGAACGCAAGGAAGTCGGGGTGAAGCTGCGCATCAAGCCGCAGATCAACATCGACAACAGCGTGCGCCTGGACATCGTCCAGGAAGTGTCGTCGATTGCCGACTCCAGCGCGGCCAGTGACGTGATCACCAACAAGCGCGAGATCAAGACCAAGGTCATGGTCGAGGACAACGGCCTGGTGATTCTCGGCGGCCTGATCAGCGACGAACTGAGCACCAGCAACCAGCGTGTGCCGCTGCTTGGGGACATCCCTTATCTGGGCCGGTTGTTCCGCTCCGATGCCAGCAAGAACACCAAGCAGAACCTGATGGTGTTCATCCGCCCGCGCATCCTGCGCGATGGGCCCAGCCTGGCGGGGCTCAGCGAAGACAAATACCGCACCTTGCAGCAGACCACACCGCTGCAATTGCCGGACCTTGCACAGGGCACGCCACTGTTGCAGGTATTTCCCTCCAGCCGCGCGCGCCTGGAAGGCGGTGACTGGTGATGCTGCCCTATCGCCAGGCACGGCTGAGCGGGGTGGCCATGGCTGCGACGGAGCAGGGTTGGCAGTTGTGGCTAAGGCCCGACGCCGACAGCGCGCAGTTGCAGGAGCTGTTGCGCGTGCATGGCCAACCCTGCGCGCTTGAATACCTGGAGCCCGCAGTATTCGATGAGCGCTTGGGCCAGCTGTACCAGGCCGGCGATGCGGCCACTGCAGCGCTGATCGAAGGGATTGGCGACCAGGTCGACCTGGACAGCCTGATGAGCGAGATGCCGCGCATCGAAGACTTGCTGGAAAGCGACGACGAAGCCCCGGTAATCCGCTTGATCAACGGCCTGTTCGGCCAGGCGCTGCGCCTGCGTGCCTCGGACATTCATATCGAGACGTTCGAACAAAGCCTGGTGGTGCGCCTGAGGGTCGATGGCCACCTGCGCGAAGTGCTGCGCCCGCCGCGAGCGTTGTCGGCGATGCTGGTGTCACGGATCAAGGTCATGGCCCGCCTGGACATCGCAGAAAAACGCCAGCCCCAGGATGGGCGCATCACTTTGCGCGCGGCGGGACGCGAAGTGGACGTGCGGGTCTCGACCTTGCCCGGCATCCATGGCGAGCGGGTGGTGATGCGGGTACTCGACAAGCAGGCCAGCCTGTTGGCGCTGGAAAACCTGGGCATGCCGGCGGCGGTGTTGCAGGGCCTGCGCAGCTGCCTGGCGCGGCCCAACGGTATCGTGTTGTCCACTGGGCCAACCGGTTCGGGCAAGACCACCACCCTGTACGCCAGCCTCAACAGCCTCAACGACGGCAGCCGCAACATCCTCACCGTTGAGGACCCGGTGGAGTATGCCATCGCAGGCATTGGCCAGACCGCCATCAACCCGCGTGCCGGGCTGACGTTCGCCAGTGGCCTGCGCGCCATCCTGCGTCAGGACCCGGACGTGATCATGCTCGGCGAAATCCGCGACCAGGAGACCGCACAGATCGCCGTGCAGGCCAGCCTCACCGGCCATCTGGTGCTCTCTACCCTGCACACCAACAGTGCCGTGGGCGCGGTGACCCGGCTACGTGACATGGGTATCGAGCCGTTCCTGATTGCCTCGTGTCTGCGCGGTGTACTGGCCCAGCGCCTGGTGCGGCGCTTGTGCAGTTGTGCCGTGGCGCACCCATTGCAACCGGCCGAGCGTGACCTGTGGCCAGAGCTGGCTGCACTGGGCAGCAGTTACCACGCGGTCGGCTGCGAGCAGTGCCAGGGCAGCGGATACGTCGGCCGCCTGGGCCTGTACGAATTCATCGAACTGGACGCCGGGCTGATCGGCCTGTTGTATGACGGCGCCAGCGAACTGGCCATGCAGGCCTACCTCGGTGAGCGCCGGCAAAGCCTGGTGGCGATGGCCAGCGAGTGCCTGGCCCGTGGCGAGACCAGCCTGGCCGAAGTGCTGCGCGCGGTGCAGGGCTAAGGCATGCCGACCTATCGCTACCAGGCCGTGGACCTCGCGGGCAAATCGCACAAGGCCAGCCTGCAGGCTGACAATGAGCGCCACGCCCGCCAGCTGTTGCGCGAGCAGGGCCTGTTTGCCCGCCAGTTGCAGCGCCACGAAGCCGGTGTCCAGCGACCCCGGCGCCAGCGGCTTAGCCGCGCCCAGCTGTGTGAATTGACCCGTCAACTGGCCACCTTGATCGGGGCCGGCATCCCCTTGGTCGATGCCCTGGCCACCCTGGAACGGCAACTGCGCCAGCCCGCCTTGCACAGTGTGCTGGTGGCCCTGCGCGGCTCGCTTGCCGAAGGCCTGGGCCTGGCTCGCAGCCTGGCCCGGCAGGGCGCACCTTTCACTGGCCTGTACTGCGCGCTGGTCGAGGCTGGCGAACGTTCCGGGCGCCTGGCCCAGGTGCTGACCCGCTTGGCCGATCATTTGGAACAGGTGCAACGGCAGCAGCACAAGGCCCGCACTGCGCTGATCTACCCCACGGTACTGATGGGGGTGTCGCTTGCCGTGGTCATCGGCCTGATGACATTCGTCGTGCCCAAACTCACCGAACAATTTGCCCATGCCGGGCAGAGCCTGCCACTGATCACCTCGGTGCTGATTGGCCTGAGCCAGTGCCTGGTGCAGGCAGGGCCGTGGATGGTAGGGCTGGCGCTGATGCTCGCCGTGCTGGGTGGCTGGTTGCTGCGCAAGCCGCATTGGTGTCTGCGCCGCGACCAACTGCTGCTGCGCCTGCCGCGCATCGGCGGCCTGGTGCAGGTGCTGGAAAGCGCACGCCTGGCACGCAGCCTGGCGATTCTCAGTGGCAGCGGCGTGGCCCTGCTCGAAGCCTTGCACGTGGCCACCGACACCATCGGCAACCGGCGTATCCGCCTGGCCATGGAGCAGGTACGCCAGCAAGTGCAGGGCGGCACCAGCCTGCACCGCGCGTTGGATGCCTGCCAGCAATTCCCGCCGCTGCTGGTGAACATGGTCGGCAGCGGCGAGGCCAGCGGCACCCTGGCCGACATGCTCGAGCGTGTGGCCGACGACCAGGAGCGCGGCTTTGCCCGCCAGGTGGATACCGCCATGGCGCTGTTCGAACCCCTGATGATTCTGGTGATGGGCGCCGTGGTGCTGTTCATCGTGCTGGCGGTGCTGCTGCCGATCATGCAACTCAACCAGGGCCTGCAACTGTGACGACTAGGAGTATTGCCATGCAGCATCGACGTAATCGCCAACGCGGTTTTACCCTCATGGAGATCATGGTGGTGATCTTCATCATCGGCCTGTTGATTGCCGTGGTTGCACCCAGCGTGCTGGGCAACCAGGACAAGGCCATGAAGCAGAAGGTGATGGCCGACCTGGCTACCCTGGAGCAAGCGCTGGACATGTACCGGCTGGACAACCTGCGCTTTCCCAGCAGTGAACAGGGCCTGGCCGCGCTGGTGAAAAAGCCGGCCCAGGAGCCGCTGCCACGGGCCTGGCGCAGTGACGGCTATGTACGCCGCCTGCCGCAAGACCCGTGGGGCACCCCTTACCAGTACCGTATGCCGGGCGAGCATGGCCGGGTCGATGTGTACTCGCTGGGCGCCGATGGCCAACCAGGCGGCGAAGGTCAGGACGCCGACCTGGGCAACTGGGCGCTGTAACCGGTGCGTGGTCAGCGGGGTTTCAGCCTGATCGAGTTGCTGGTGGTGTTGGCCATCGCCGGGCTGATGACCGGGCTGGCAGTAGCCGGGTTCGGCAGTGGCCAGGTCGGTGTCGAGCAGGCTCTGCAACGGCTGGTGGCTGAGACCCGCAGCCAGGCCGCGCTGGCCAGGCATGCCGGGCAATTGCGCGGGCTGCGCTGGAATGGCCAGCGCCCGGAGTTCGTCCGGCGCGAGGGCAATGCCTGGGTGGTTGAAGCGGTCGCGCTCGGCGACTGGCCCAAGGGCCTGCACCCGGACTGGCCCGTCAGCCCACAGCCCCGCCTGATGTTCACCCCCCATGGCTGGGCTCAGCCGGGCAGCGTGCGTTGGCGCTGGGCTGATGGCGGCCAGCGCTGGGCGTGGGACCGCGATGGTCGTTTGCAGGTGGCGCCATGAAGCCGCGTCAGTGCGGCTTCACCTTGCTGGAAGTGACCGTGGCCTTGGCGATTGCTGCCGTGCTGGCCGTCATCACCAGCCAGGTTCTGCGCCAGCGCCTGGCGGTGCAGGAAAACCTGCAGCAGCACCGCCTTGGCCTGCTGTGCGCGCGCGAGTTGCAAACCCGCTTTGCCGTCGAACAGTATTGGCCTGCTGCCAATCAGGTGAATGGCGAGCTGAGCCAGGGCGGCTTGCCATGTCATTGGCAACTGCAACTGCGCCGTACCGGGGTGCGCGACTTACGCCGTGGTGAACTGCGGCTTTTCGCCGACCGCGACCAGCGCCTGCCGTTGGGCCAGTACACCGTGTTTCTGGAGCGCCCATGAAACGCTACCAGGCGGGCCTGACCCTGATCGAACTGATGGTCGCCCTGGCCCTGACCGCCTTGCTTGGCATCATGCTCGCCGCCTTGGTCAATGGCTGGCTCAAGGTGCGCGAACGCCTGCTGGTGACCACGCAGGAAAGCTCGGTGCTGGAGTTCTGCCTGGCCCTGGAGCGGCGGTTCGACAGCCCGGTACTGCGCCGGGTCTACGACCAGCGCCTACCCCTTGCCAGCCGCTGGCTGGACTGGCAGCCCGCCAGCCACCAGTTGCTGTGGGTCGCCAGCACCGGCCTACCCGCAGCCGAAGGTGGATCGCGCCTGCAACGCCAGCGCCTGCGCTTCGAGGCCCGTGAGCAGCGCCTGCTGCTGGAAAGTTCGGCCGACCTTTACGCCGCCGCTGCCCCTCGATGGATACAGCGTGAACGGCTCGACCGGGTCAGTGCAATGAATGTTCTGTACTACCAGGGCGGCCGCTGGCTGGCCTGGCCTTCCGATCAACCGGCGCACCCCGGCCGTGGTGTGCGCCTGGAACTGCAGCGTGATGGAGCCCCTTATGTCTGCACCTTCGCCCTCCCATGGGGGCGCTCATGAAACGTGAATGGCGGCGGCCGTCGGCCCAGCCATGGCTATTGCTGCGGCCGGGCGGGGTCTGGCAGTGGGCACTGGTCAAGGGCGGTATCGTGCAATGTGATGGGCAGGGTGAGCCGCCGGCAAACCTGCAGGCGCGTATTGCGTTGGTCCTGCCTGCCGAGGCCTGCAGCCATTTCCGCGTGCCGGCCCCGCCCGGCCTCAAGCGCGAAGAATGGCCGTTGCTGCTCGAAGACCGCCTGCTACAGGCCACGGATGAGGTGGCCTGTGCCTGCCTGGCCCGTGAGCCCGGGCACCTTCGCCTGTTGGTCGTGGCGCGTCAGCAATTGGACGACTGGCGCGGGCAATGTGCTGAATGGGGTTTGCAGGTGGATCGTTGCTGGGCCGAGTTGCAGTTACTGCCATTGCCCGAGGCAGGGGGCGCCTGGTTTTGGCAACGCACCCCCGGCATGTCCTTGTACAAAGGGCTGAGCGAAGACGGGCAAGAACACTGGCTGGCTTGGCCAGATGCCATGGGTAACGCGCCGTCGCACCCGTGGGGCGAGTTGCACAAGAGATCGCTGAGCGGTAACTGGCCAACTGCGTTTGCATCGCTCGACTCACTGCCTGGCCTGTTCGATCGCGACCGCAAGGCGCGCGCTTTGCCGGTGCCGTCCCGCCAGCAACAGCGGCTACTTGCGGCTTGCCTGGTGCTGGCAGCGGTTTGGGCGGGGCTTTGGTTGAGCCAGCAATGGCGCCAGGCGCAACTCTGGCGCAGCCAGGTCATTGCCGTGACTGGCGAGCAAGCCAGCCCCCGACATGCCGCACAGGCACTCAAGGGCCTGCGCGAGCGTGCGCTGCAACAGCAACTGCGCACCCGTCAGCTGGACGACCTGCAAGTACGTTTGCAGGCCTGGATGCGTGAAAACCCCGGTTGGCGCCTGCAGGCGGTGCGTTTCGATGGCCAACGCTGGCACCTGAGTCTGGCAGGCGAGGGCAGTACGCCGCCATGGAGCGACATGGCCGCTGCCGCTGGCGCCACGGTGCAGATTCAAGGCGACCAAGTGATCTTCGACCTGGGAGCGGCCTCATGAACCGGGACTGGCTGCAGCGTCATCGCTTGACGTTTGCCTGGGCATTGATTGCCCTGTTGCTGGCCTTCCTGGCCCTGCGCGCAGGCGCCGAGCAGTGGCGCGAGCTCAGCCTGTGGCGCGGGCTGGCCGAACAGGCCGCCGGCCTGCACGGCGGGCCGGGGTTGAGCCTGGAGCGGCTGCGCCAGTCGGCCCATGCGCGGCAGATCGAGCTGGCCGACGTCGATGCCCAAGGCAACGCCTGGCAGTTGCGCGGCGAGGTGGCCGATGAGCAAGCGCTGCAAGGGTGGTTGCAGAGCTTGCGTGCAGAAGGCGTTCAGACCTTGCAATGGGGGCTGGAGCAGCATGGCAAGGGCTTGCAGTTCGACGTGGTGGTGCAGCCATGATGCGCGGCAGCGTGGTGTGGATGTGTTTGGTTTTCGCACTGACATTGCTCGTGGAACTGCCTGCCGATTGGTTGGCGCGCGGGCTTGGCCTGCCCGCGCGTGATGTCAGTGGCAGCCTGTGGCAAGGCCAGGCGCAGCAGTTGGGGCCACTCGGGCCGTTGCGCTGGACAGTACAGCCTTGGCGCCTGCAGGCAAGCGCACAGTTGGGCTTGCAGGGCCAAGGCTGGCACCTGCGCGGCGAAGGTTGGCCGTGGCGTTGGCGGCTGGAAGCAGCAGCCATGGGCCCCCAGGCAACTGTACACATGGATTATCGGTTGGCCGGGCAGTGGCGGGGCACGCTGCGTATGCAGGGGGCGGGCAGCGAGTGTCAAGCCAGCGAAGGCCGGCTGACAGTGGCTGATCTTGCCCTGAGCGAGCCATGGTCGCTGGGCTTGGGGCAGGGTTGGCTGGAAATGGATTGCCGCAGCGGCTGGCACCTGCGCGGGCAGTTGGCGCAGCCGGGGCAGCATCAATTGAGCGTGGATGCCGACCTGCCCGGGGGCCGGGCACAGGTGCTGTTCGAGCTGCAGCCAGAGGCGGCGTTGACCCCATTGTTGCGGGGCGCCCAATGGCTTGGGCCACAGGCACTGGTGGGGCAGCGAGACCTTCGCTGGTAGGCGACAAGGTTGCTACTGCATGGCGACACTGTCGATGCGGAAGCAACCTTGCGTTGGGTCGCGCTTGTGGCTATTGCTTCTTGCCCTGCACACTCGAAGCCCATTGCTCGCTGCGGCTATGCCCACTGGTTCTCAACAACCCAAGGTCCAGCGCATTCTCGCCATCCGCTGCCCCTTTGCCCTTGGCCATATCGGCGATTGCCGTGCCCAGGTCCACCGGTGAGTTGGACGCATCGATCGATACGTCCCGGCGATAGTCATTACCGCTCAGCGTTTCTTGAGTGATCGAGTCGGCGTCGAGCCCCACGGCGCCCCTGGCCGACTGCAAACGTGCCCCCACCAGATGAGCGTTGCCACCCACTTGCAGGTCGATACCATCGCTGCCTTTGAGCGTGGCCTGATGGGCCACGCTGTCACGCTGCACGTGCGAAACGTCGAGGCTTAGGGTCGGCGAGAGCCCTGGGTCTGCCTTGCTCAAGGCGGAGCCGGCTTTTTTCTCGACCTTGCCCCCCAGAGGCCCGGCCACCGAAGTGGCCGCGTTGACATAGCCCTGTGGGTTTTTCTCCTGGCTCAGCCTGGCATCCCCTTTGACGCTCAGGGTGTCGACGCGGTCCTTGCGGCTGGCGATACGCAGGTCACCGTCGATCACGCCGCCAATATGCCCCGCTACCAGGGTGGCGCCTTCGATGCGGGTATCGCCGCGGCTTTGCAGGTCGATGCGCTCGGCGCGCAGGTCATTGGCATTCCAGGTGAGGTTGTCGCGCTTGTCGAACTCTACCTTGAGGCGGCCATGCAGGCCGCGGGTATCCAGCGCGCCCTTGGCCATGTCGAAACCGGCGCCGGCGGTGATGTCGAGGTTGTCGCGTCGCTCCTGGTTGGAAGAGGCTTCCACCAGCATGCCGCCGTTCGAAGCGTCGAGGGTCATTCGTTCGGCCGAGGCCTGAAGGCCTTGCAGGTGCAGGGCGATATCCTCGCGGGCGTTGCTGCTCAGGGTCAGTGCGCCGTTGCTGGCAAACTGGGCATCAATCGCCTGGTGTGCATTTTCTTCCTGTTTGCCGTGGCTGAAGTGGCCACCCAATGCTCCCCCCTTGGTCGTGCCTGCCTTGACCGCCAGCTCCAGGCCGCCGCCCAGCTTGGCACCCGTGGCTTGCTGGGTATCGCTGGCCGCCTTGACCCGCAGTTGGCCGCCGCTCTGCACCAGGATGTCGCCAACCTTGGCCTCGCGGCTGCCAATGCGGGTACCTTCGAGCAGCAGGTCGGCACCGCTGGTCAGTCGCACCTCGCCCTTGGCGTCGACTTGTGCCACTTGAGCCGTGCTCTGCGTGCTCAGCGTTTGACTGTGGTCGAGATAGCCACGGCCATTGACGCCGGTGCTGCCTGGACGGTTGCCAACTTTGGCCCAGGCATTGCCATCGAGCTGGCGTGACTGTTGTTCGGCCTGGTCGGTCGCCTGTGACAAGGTTAGCGAGCCAGCACTGTGCATGACCACGCTACCTTCGCCGCCATCGATGCGGGCCCCTTCGTAGCGGCCATCGCTGCCCAGCTGTACCTGGATACCCTGTTGCCCGTACAGGCTGCCGGGCACGGCGGTGCTGGCGATATCCTTGCTTTCCAGCGACCCTCCCTGGCCGGCGGCGCGTACGTTCAGGTCCTCGCCGGTGCTGGTGTCCAGGCGCACGTCGCCGCCATAGGCCAGGCGTTGCACGGTCACTTCCTGGGTGTTCTCGGCCGCGTGCATCTGGTGCTGCTGCGCCTCGATCTGCAGCGCGCCGGCGTTGGCCTGCCAAGCTGTTCCCTGGTCTGCGAGGGTGTCGGCCTTGACCTCGACCTTGGCCCCGGAAAACTCGCTCACCCGAGCCAAGCTGCGACGCTGGTTTTCCAGGCGCTTGAGGTGTTCGACGGTCATGTCGGCACCGATGCTGGGTGGCGCCATGGCATCTTCGGGCGAGGCTTGCTGGAAGCGTGCGGCTTCCTCACCCAGCACCAGGCGTTCGATGGGGCGGGTAAGGTCGCGGTACTCGACACTGGCGCCCAGGCTGGCAGACCAGTTGTCACGGCTTTGCTCATGTTCCTGGGTATCCTGCAGCGCGCGGTTATCGATGCGTTCGGCGGTCACCTGCAGGGAGTTGCCGGCCTCGACGTGCGCGGTCTCGGTGAGCAGTGCATCACTGCGCAATTTCAGATCGCCGCTGGCCTGCAACGCGCTGCGCTGCACCTTGCTCTCGCGCTCGGTCTGCACCTCACGGTTGTGATGGCCTTCGAACAGACTGCCCAAGCGGTCGATGCCGCCGGTTACCGTCAACCCGCCACCGCTATGGGTGGTAGTGGTGGTCGCGTCACGCTCATTACGGGCCGCACCCAGCGTCACTTCCTGAGCCTGTACGTCGAGGTCGCCGGCAGTGGCCTGGACCTTGCTGCCCTTTACCTGCAGGTGCGCGCCACTGTTCATGCCCACCGAGGCGCCCTTGAGCTCACTGGCAACCTGGTGGGTGGTGCGCTGCTTGCTGGTGCTGTTGGCGACCTCATATGCCACGCCAGCCGCGTACTGGCGGGATTCTGGCTTGCCATCCTCGGCTTCCTGGGTTTGCCTGGCGCTGGCCGTGAAGCCGCGTTGCTGGTCGCGGGTTTCGCGTTCATCGACCGATTGTGCACTGCCAATCAGCAGGTCGCCTTTGGCCTCCACTTGCAGGTGTTTGCCCGCTTCGACCTTGGCACCCTGAATGCGCAATTCTTCGGCACTGGCCAGGCGCAGGTTGCTGGCCGAGCTGACGTCGCTGACCAGCACCTGCTGTTTGCGGTCTGTACCTTCGTGTTCGCTGCCAATCAGGCCGAACAGTTTGCTGTCGCTGGAGCGGTTGGTGGAGGTGCTGCTGGCGTGGTCTGCCTCGATGGCCAGCGAACCTTTTTCGCTGTAGAGCACGGCGTCCTGCTTGCCGTGCACGCTGCTGCCGGTGATAGCGACCTGCTCGGCAGCCACGGTGAGCTTGCCCTCGCTGGCGACCGTGCTGCCTGCAACGGCCTTGCCCTCGGTGTCCTTGCCTTGGCGATCACCAAAGAAGGTGCCCGATACCAGGTCGCCGCGATAGTCGCGTTTGGTTCCGCGTTCCTGCAATGTGGTGGTGCCGATGTCTGCCTGTTTTGCCTGGATGGCCAAATCGCCGCGGCTGTGCAGGCTGCTGCCTTGCACATCGAGCTTGCCGCTTGCCTTGATCGCCATGTGCTTGGCGCCGAGCGTACTGCCCTTTGCGGTTTCCTTGAGCTGGTCGGTACCGCTGTCACCGCGCCATAAATCCTTGCGGTGGCGCACCTGCTCTTCAGTGCGCTGGCTATCGATGCCGGCCACGATGTCCAGGCCGGCGCCACTGTCGACGATCAGCTCGTTGCCTGCGTCCACCTTTGCTGCAGCCAGGCGCATGTCCTCGCCAGACTGCAACAGCACGCTGTCGCTGCCCTGCAATTGACTGCCCTGCTGCTGTTGGTGAGTGGTGGTGGTTTTGCGGCTGTAGGTTTCGCGGGTGATGAACAAGAACTTCTTGTTCCAGCTGTCGCTGTTGTGCTCGATGTGCTTGCGGGTCTGGGCGTCCAGTGTGAGCTTCTTGCCGGCGCGGGCTTCGATGCTTGCGGCCTGGCCGTTGACCGCATCAAGTATCAGGTCATCGGCAGCGGTGAGTTTCAGTGTACCGCGCTCGCTACGGAGCTCGGTGGGGTTGTCGACGTTGCCGCTGATATGCAAACCGCCTGCCGATTGGATGTCGACGCCCTCGGTGCCCATGACCTGTGATGCCCCCATGCGCACTCCCGCGCCTTCGGCAGTGCTCACCACACGGATACGCCCAGCGCGCATTGCACCGAACAGGCTGGCATCAATGCTCGAAGAGGGGCTGGGCAGGTGTTCCACAACGTCGCCACTGCGACTGTCCACACGGTTGCGACCAACCGTGATGTTGAGCGTTTCGCCGGCCGTGAGCAGGCCTTTGCTGTCCACGCGCGGTGCAATCAGCTCGAGCGCGCCACTGGCATTGCTCTGGCCATTTTCCAGTACCTGCAGGGTGCCGCTGGCCGTGAGTGTGTCCAGGTATTTGAGCTGCTGCTCTTCGAAAGCCGGGGTTCCCACCACGAAGCCAGCACGGGTGGTGTTGATGAAGCTGCCGCCATTGAGGGTGATGCCATTGGGGTTGGCCAGGATGTAGTCGGCCGGGCGCCCGAAGATTTCCTGTGGCCCTTCGATCAACGAGGCGTTGCGGCTGACCACTTCGTTGAGGATGGTCGAGGCGGCCTGGCCCTGAAACTGCGGGTTGGCCGCCAGGGCACCGGCCAGCTGCGACCGCCCGGCCTCGGTGGCGTTGTTCAACACCAAGCCAGGGGTGCCAACGTTGTAGTCGATGAACTGGTTGTGCGACAGCCCGCTGGCGTTGGGCGGCACGATGTCGATGACCGGTACCCCATGGCCGTTGTGGATGATCGGGGTGCCTGCCGGGCCGGCTGTTGCATCCAGGCCGTTCTGGGCCAGAGCGGCGCTGGGGCCCAGCAACGTGAGGAAGATGGACCAGCGCAAGATATTTGGGCGGATAGGTGGTAACTGCGAGAGTGTTTGCATTTTCTCGTTCTCTTTGTTGTGGGTGAATCAGATGTTCAGGGTCCAGTCCATTACCCAGAAGCCGGGCTCCAGCAGTGGGCGGGGCAGGTCGCTGGTGTACAAGGCGCGTTGATAGTCCAGGCGCAGGCGACTGCCGGGCAGGCTCAGTTCCAGCCCCGCGGCGGCCCCGGCCAGGCGCTGTGACGGTTTGCCTTCGGCCGTGCGGGCCCAGCCCAGGTCCAGGCCGATGTAGGGGCGTACCTCGATGGGATAGGCCCAGGTCAGGGGCAGCGGTTGGCTGAGCGTGTTGCGCCAAACCGCGCTGCTGGCGCCGGAGTAGGTGCGCTGGCGAAAGCCGCGCACAGCCGAGTCGTCACTGACCAGCAACTGTTCGACGGCAGGCAAGGGGTCATGGCTGTACTGCACACCCAGCTCGCTCTGCCAGCGCCACGGGGCAGGGGCCGGGCCCTGACGCAAATGCAGCAGGTTGGCGCGGTACTTGCGAAAGTTCGGGCGCAGGCGTTGCGCACCCAGCGGCGAGCGGTCAGCGCCCAGGGCGTCGATGCCTTGAGCAACCCCGAAGTAGCCATTCCACAAGCCCTCTTCGAGCCACAACAGGTTGATACCGGCCTCTACCGAGGCCAGTGTCGGGCTCTGCTGGACGATGACCGCGCCAGCGCTGCGGTTGATCAGTTGCTTGCGGTCCAGGCGGATGCTGGCGCTGAGCATGCCTTGCTGGTTGCGCCACAACACCCGCTCGACACTCAGGCCCTGGTAACTGCTGCTGCCGTCGGCCGCCTTGTCGCTGTGGGGAAGTGGCGCCCGGTAGCGTAGCTGGCTGGCGCTGAGCGCAACGGTCCAGGCGCCGTAGGGGATGCTGTAGTACAGCGACACACCCTGGCTTTGCCCAGGCGCTTCGAGCACCGTTGTGGTCAGCGACAGGCGCAGGTCGTCATTGATGCCCAAAGGGCTGTCCAGGCCAATGCCGAGGTTGACGCGGTGGCGGCCGGTCAATTCGCTGCCACGGTTGTCGAAGCGGCTGTCCAGGTGCCAGCGTGAAGCCACTTTGTGTGGCTGCACGACAACGCGGGTACCGCCCTGCAGTTCGCCGGGCAGCAGAGCGGCACCCAGTTCGTAGGCGCGCAGGCGGTTGAGTTGGTCCAGGCCTTGCTCAAGGTCCGGCAGGTACAGGGGCTGCCCGAGCAGGCCGGGGAATGCATTGGCGAGGGACAAGGGCAGGTCGGGGCCTGCCAGTTCAATGGACTCGACAAAGCCTTCGACAATGACGATATCCAACGGTGCACCGTCTTCTGGCAGTTGCCGCAGGTAAGGCCGGCTGGTCGGGTAGCCGGCCTGCACGTAGCGCTGGGTGATGGCTTTCAGTAGCCGGTTGATGTCGGCGATGCCCATGCAGGCAGGGGTGAGGGCACGGATGGTTGGCGCCAGCGCTGGGTTCGAAAGCTGCTGGTTGCCGGCCACGCGCACGCCATCGACGGCCCAGCAGCGAGCGTGGTGCGGGAGGGGGGCAGTGGTGTCGCTGGGGGCGGTTGGGGCGGGTATACGCTGCCAGCGCTCAAGACGCTGCTGTTGCTCCAGCTGTCGCAGCCCATGCTGTTGGTCGCGCAACTGCTGGCTGGCTGGGTCGTCGGCCAGCGCCTGGGTGATGGACAGCACGCCTGACAGGCAAAAGGCTGGCAGCCAACGGGCGATGCGGTGAATCAGGCACGGCATTGAAGCACCCCGCAAATGATGTACGGTTTTCGTACTCGTCTGCGTGGATGCTAAGAATTAAGTCATTCGCCTGGATGCAGTACCCTGCCTAAGCGCTTGTCAGGCAAGTTCTCGCAAACCTGCGGGAAAACTCCTACAACCTTTGCTGGAAGGCCCTATATCAGGGCCGGATCTCGATCAGCGTCCCATCGCGTACCAGTTCCCATACTTCCTGCATGTCGCGGTTACGCATGGCAATGCAGCCATCGGTCCAGTCCAGGGTATGGAAGTACCATTCCGGGTATTCATCGTTGATCGGCGTGCCATGGATCATGATCATGCTGCCGGCACTCACCCCTTCACGGGTAGCGCGGGCGGCATCGCTGATGTTCGGGTAGTTGATGTGCATGGCCAGGTTGAAGCGGTCGCTCTGCTTGCGCCAGTCCAGCCAGTACAAACCCTCGGGGGTTTTCTTGTCGCCCTCGCGCTCCTTGGCGCCCTTGGGCTGCTTGCCAAGCGAGATACGGTAGGTTTTCAGCGGCTCGCCACGGCTGATCAACTGCAAGCGGCGCTCGGACTTGATTACCAGCACCTTGTCGATCAACGGCTGCATGGCCTGCTGCGAAGGCGAGGGCGTTTGCGCTGCCGGCACGGGCTTGCGGATGATGGTCTCGGTGAAGGCCGCTTGGGACACCGAGGTAACGCAAAGGCAGAAAAGGGCAAGCAACCAGCGCATGTAACGGTATCCCTGAAGGCTTCTTCTATGTAGAGGTGGTGGTCGTGACGCTCATCGGCGGCAGGTATTCATGACCTATGGGGTAATGCTGCCCGAGGCGGTCGCGATAGTAGCATTCTAGTGTGCGCGTGACGGTGCGGAAAGCCAGCTCGCCCCACGGTATCTCATGTTCTTCGAACAAGCGCACCTCCAGGCTTTCGACACCGACGGCGAAGTCCAGGTCCGTCAATTCGGCGCGGAAGAACACATGCACCTGGTTGATGTGCGGCAAATCGAACAGTTGATACAGTGACGTTGGCCCGACCCGGGCGCAGGCTTCCTCGACGGTTTCGCGACGGGCGGCCTGGTCGAGGGTTTCGCCGTTTTCCATGAAACCGGCGGGCAGGGTCCAGAAGCCCCGACGCGGCTCGATGGCGCGCCGGCACAGCAGCACCTGGCTGCCCCAGGTCGGCAATACACCGGCAACGATATTGGGGTTTTGGTAGTGGATGGTCTGGCAAGACTCGCAGACATACCGCAGGCGGCTGTCGCCCTGGGGGATCTGTTGAGTGACCGGTTGGCCGCACGCGCTGCAGAATTTCATGTGTAGATCCTTATGTTCACGGCTATCTTGGCGCGGCCACCGTGCCGCCGCAAGCGCTGGGGCTTGGGTGCTTCGCGGCTTTCGTGCATCATGCAAGACAGGCCTTGGACATGAGCGTGCGCAATGCTGGACGAGCTACTTCGCCGAATGAGCAACCATCACCCCGCATCACTGGAAACCGACCGACGGTTTCCCGAAGCGGCGGTTCTCTTGCCCATTACCCGCAGCGAAGCGCCCGAACTGGTATTGACCCTGCGCGCCAAGGGGCTGTCTACCCACGGCGGTGAAGTCGCCTTTCCCGGTGGTCGGCGTGACCCGGAAGACCCAGACCTGGTATTTACCGCCCTGCGTGAAGCCGAGGAAGAGATCGGCCTGCCGCCTGGCCTGGTAGAGGTGATCGGCCCGCTCAGCCCGCTTATTTCACTGCATGGCCTGAAAGTGACACCATTCGTCGGGCTTATCCCCGACTTCGTCGAATACCGCGCCAACGACGCCGAAATCGCGGCAGTATTCACCGTACCGCTGGAGTTCTTCCGGCAGGACCCGCGTGACCATACCCACCGTATCGATTACCAGGGACGTAGCTGGTATGTGCCAAGCTATCGCTACGGTGAATACAAGATCTGGGGGTTGTCGGCGATCATGATCGTCGAGCTGGTCAACGTGCTGTTCGATGCCGGCATCAGCTTGCACCAGCCCCCTGAGCGTTACATCAAAAACTGAACGGGGCCTACCCCGTCGTCTGCGTTGCAGCCTGAGGAGCGTTCATGAAATACCGCCTGGGTAACCTGCGCGTCGAAACCCACCCCACCAGTTGGGCTGCCCCCAATGCCACGCTGATTGGCAACGTGCGCCTGCAAGCCGATGCCAGCGTGTGGTTCGGCGCGGTTCTGCGCGGCGATAACGAGCTGATCGACATCGGCGAGGGCAGCAACGTGCAAGATGGCACGGTAATGCACACCGACATGGGCTCGCCGCTGACCTTGGGCAAGGGGGTGACCGTTGGTCACAACGCCATGTTGCATGGCTGCACGGTAGGCGACTACAGCCTGGTGGGTATCAATGCCGTCATCCTTAATGGTGCGCGCATTGGCAAGCACTGCATCATCGGCGCCAATGCACTGATCCCCGAGGGCAAGGAAATTCCAGACGGTTCGCTGGTGATGGGCTCGCCGGGCAAGGTCGTGCGCGAATTGACCGAGCAGCAGAAGCGCATGCTGGAAGCCAGCGCCGCGCATTACGTGCACAATGCCCAGCGTTATGCACGTGAGTTGGTGGTTGATGATGAGTGAAAGGGTAGAGCGGCCGGTGGCCTCGCCGTGCGTCAGCATTTGCGCGCTGGATGAGCAGGATATCTGCACCGGGTGCCAGCGTACCGTGGCCGAAATCGGCCGCTGGGGGCGGATGGACAATGACGAGCGCCGGGCGGTGCTGAAGTTGTGCCATGAGCGCGCAGTACAAGCCGGGCTCGTCCTCTAGGCGCGGCGTTGCCTGTCGAGGGGGCTAGCGGTACTCTGTAGGGCTTGCCCACAGATGACCCGCCATGTTCTATCTGATTGCCTATATCAGCAGCGTAGTGCTGATCAACTACGCCTTCTCCAGTGCCCCGCACCTGGACATCATCTGGTCTGCCTGGGGCGGCCTGGTATTCATCCTGCGCGACATGGTGCAGACCCGCTTCGGTCACGGTGCCCTGGTCGCCATGCTGGTGGCGCTGGTGCTGTCGTATGTCACTTCCGAGCCGGCCATCGCGCTGGCCAGTGCCACTGCGTTCTTCATCTCCGAGCTGATCGACTGGCTGGTGTTCAGCATCACCCGTCGGCCGCTGCGCGATCGCCTGTGGCTGAGCTCGGCGCTGAGTATTCCGGTGGACACCTTCATCTTCTTCGGCATGATCGGGGCCTTGACCCCGGCGGTGGTCGGCACGGCCATGGCCTCGAAGTTCGCCGGTGTCACCGCCGTGTGGCTGGCCATGGCATTTCGCGCCCGGCGGGCTGCCGTCGCGGGTTGATGGTGTAGAATAGCGGTCCTTTTTCAGCGGGCCACACCAAGCCTGGTGCGGCCCCGGATGCCTTCGAGGACCTGAAATGACCCGTATCGGAACCCCATTGTCGCCCACCGCGACCCGTGTACTGCTCTGCGGCTGTGGCGAGCTGGGCAAGGAAGTGGTGATCGAGCTGCAGCGCCTGGGCGTCGAAGTAATCGCCGTCGACCGTTACGCCAATGCCCCGGCCATGCAGGTGGCGCACCGCAGCCATGTGGTCAACATGCTCGATGGCGTTGCCCTGCGCGCGGTGATCGAGGCCGAGAAACCGCACTACATCGTTCCGGAAATCGAAGCCATCGCCACCGCCACCCTGGTCGAGCTGGAAAACGAAGGCTTCAACGTAGTACCGACCGCGCGTGCCACCCAACTGACCATGAACCGCGAAGGCATCCGCCGCCTGGCTGCCGAAGAGCTGGACCTGCCAACCTCGCCGTACCACTTCGCCGACACCTTCGAGGACTACGCCAAGGCCGTTGCCGACGTGGGCTACCCGTGCGTGGTCAAGCCGGTGATGAGCTCGTCGGGTAAGGGCCAGAGCCTGCTGCGCAGCGATGCCGACCTGCAGAAGTCGTGGGACTACGCCCAGGAAGGCGGCCGCGCTGGCAAAGGCCGGGTGATCGTCGAGGGCTTCATCGACTTCGAATACGAGATCACCCTGCTGACCGTGCGCCACGTGGGGGGCACCACCTTCCTCGAACCTGTCGGCCACCGTCAGGAGAAGGGCGACTATCAGGAATCCTGGCAGCCACAGGCCATGAGCCCCAAGGCGCTGGCTGAGTCGCAGCGCGTGGCCAAGGCGGTCACCGATGCCTTGGGTGGTCGCGGCCTGTTTGGCGTAGAGCTGTTCGTGAAGGGTGACCAGGTGTGGTTCAGCGAAGTGTCGCCGCGCCCGCATGACACCGGGCTGGTAACCCTGATTTCCCAGGACCTGTCGCAATTCGCCCTGCATGCCCGCGCCATTCTTGGCCTGCCGATTCCAGTGGTGCGTCAGTTTGGTCCGTCGGCCTCGGCAGTGATCTTGCCGGAAGGGCAGTCGCAGCAGACCAGCTTCGCCAACCTGGGGGCGGCGCTGAGCGAGCCGGATACGGCCATTCGCTTGTTCGGCAAGCCGGAAATCAATGGTACCCGCCGTATGGGCGTGTGCCTGGCGCGTGACGAGTCGGTGGAGCTGGCGCGGGCCAAGGCGACCCGCGCTTCGCAGGCGGTCAAGGTAGAGTTCTGATTCGACTGGGGCCGCAACGCGGCCCCAATTGCTTACAGTTCGGTATTGCGAGTCTCTTTCAGGCACAGCACAGCAATCAGGCTGATCACCGCCGCTGCCGACACATAACCCCCCACCCAACTCAAGCCGCCCATGCTCACCAGCTTCTGGGCAAAGAACGGTGCCGCCGAGGCGCCGACGATGCCGCCCAGGTTATACGCCGCCGAAGCCCCGGTATAACGCACATGAGTCGGGAACAGTTCAGGCAGCAGTGCCCCCATCGGTGCGAAGGTCACGCCCATCAGGAACAGCTCGATGGCCAGGAACAGCGCCACGCCCGTGGTCGACCCCGACGTCAGCAGTGGTTCCATGGTAAAGCCCGAAGCGATCGCCAACAGGCCGCCCACGATCAGCACCGGCTTGCGCCCGTAGCGGTCGCTGAGCCACGCCGACAACGGTGTGGCCAGGGCCATGAACACCACTGCGAAGCACAGCAGGCCAAGGAACGTCTCGCGGCTGTAGCCCAGCGTGGTCACGCCATAGCTCAGCGAGAACACCGTGGAAATGTAGAACAGCGCGTAGCACACCACCATGGCCGCAGCGCCCAGCAAGGTTGGCAGCCAGTATTTGGAGAACAGGTCGACCACCGGCATTTTCACCCGCTCATGGCGGGCAACGGCCTTGGCGAACACTGGGCTTTCTTCGAGCTTCAGGCGTACATACAGGCCCACCAGCACCAGCGCGGCGCTGAGCAGGAACGGAATACGCCAGCCCCACTCACGGAACTGCTCGTCACTGAGCACCAAGGCCAGGGTCAGGAACAGCCCGTTGGCAGCCAAGAAGCCGATCGAAGGGCCTAGCTGCGGGAACATGCCGAACCAGGCACGCTTGCCTTCAGGGGCATTCTCGGTAGCCAGCAGGGCCGCGCCACCCCATTCCCCGCCCAGGCCCAGGCCTTGGCCAAAACGCAGCAGGCAAAGGATGATCGGTGCCCACATGCCAATGCTGTCGTAGCCCGGCAGTACGCCGATGGCCGTGGTGCAAACGCCCATCAGCAGCAGCGAAGCGACCAGCGTCGACTTGCGGCCAATGCGGTCGCCAAAGTGACCGAACAACGCCGAGCCCAGCGGGCGGGCGAGGAAGGCGATACCGAAGGTGAGGAAGGCAGCCAGCATTTGCGCGGTGCCCGACTCGGACGGGAAGAACACCGGGCCGATCACCAGGGCTGCGGCAGTGGCGTAGACGTAGAAATCGTAGAACTCGATAGCGGTGCCGATGAAGCTGGCGGTGGCGACCCGCGCAGGCGAGTTGACCGGCGCGGCAGGCGCTTGGGCATAGGTGCTGCTTGTCATTAAGTAGGTCCCTAACAGTCTGGTCCGGCTCCATGGGCTTGGCCAGCGTCGGCGTGCAATGCAAAGGGCAGGCACGGTTGCGCGGGCGCCGGAGCGTTTTGTTGTTGTGCGCGCCCGACTGACGATAGCCCAAGGGGGATAGGGGCGGGGCGGGCACTGTTCGGGGTGTTGAAGCAGGACCGCGGGGCGTGTCAGTGGAGCGGACTGGCCGTGGAGCGCCGGGTGCGGGTAGCAGGCGTGACGGCGGGGCTGGGTAAGCGTGACCCGAGTATAGCTATCGGGTCACGGTCCACACCAGTACCTTGCTGGCACAATTGTCCTCTGTTTCGAGGATTTCCAGGCGATAGCGGCCGATCTTCAGGCAAACGGCGCTCTCCGGGATGCTTTCCAGCGCTTCGGTAACCAGCCCGTTGAGGGTTTTCGGCCCACCGTCGCAGGGCAGGTGCCAGCCCAAGGTGCGGTTGATTTCACGTAACGAAGCCGTGCCGTCGATGACGAAGGTGCCATCGGGCTGCGGGTGCACGTGAGGGTTTTCCAGGCTTTGCTCGTCCTCGAACTCGCCGACGATCTCTTCGAGGATGTCTTCCAGGGTGACGATGCCCAGTACCTCGCCGTACTCGTCCACCACCACGCCCAAGCGGCGTTGTTGTTTGTGGAAGTTCAGCAGTTGCATTTGCAGGGGCGTGCTTTCGGGTACGAAATAGGGTTCGTAGCAGGCGCTGTGCAGCGCATCCAGGGTCAGCTCGGCCTTGGGCAGCAGGTGGCTGATCAGCTTGGTGTTGAGGATGGCTTCGACTTGGTTGATGTCGTTGTGGTAGACCGGCAGGCGGGTGTGGCGGCTGACGATCAACTGCTCGATGATGCGCCCGATCGGCTCGTCGAGGTTGATGCCGTCCACTTCGTTACGTGGCACCAGGATGTCGTTGACGGTGACCTTGTCCAGCGACTGCAGGCCGTCGAGCAGGCTGTGGCGAGGTGGTTCGTGTTCCTCGTCTTCGTCGAAGTCATCCGATTCCTGAGCATGCAAGGCCACGGCTGTGGGCTGTACGCGGAACGGGCGCAGCAGCAGCTTGGCGAAGCCGTCCAGCAGGTAGGCCAGCGGCTGCAGCAGGGCGAGGGGGACTTTCAGCAGGCTGGTGCCCAGGCTGACGAACGCCTGCGGGTTGCGCCGGGCCAGGCGCCGCGGCAGGTATTCGGCGAACACCAGCAAGCTGAGGGTGGCGGCCAGACCGGCCAGCCAGAAGCCGTGCTCGCCACTGTAGCGCTGGCCCACCAGGCAGGCCAGGCCCAGCACCAGCAGTTTGCCCAGGCTGGCACACAGCACCAGGGCCTGGGCTGGCAGCATGGGCTGGCCATCTTCGCCAGCGCGTTGCGTGCCATTGAGTTGCAAGCGGGCGGCATCCACGGCGGTGAACAGTGCTGACCACAACAGGGCCAGTGCCAGTGTGCCGAATAGCGGTGCGTACGGCAGGGTGTCCATGGGCGGCCGTCAGATATGCAAGATGAATTCGCGAACCAGCTTGCTGCCGAAATAGGCCAGCATCAGCAGGCAGAAACCGGCCAGCGTCCAGCGGATGGCCTTGTGGCCCCGCCAGCCCAGGCGGGTACGGCCCCACAGCAGCACGCTGAACACCACCCAGGCGACACAGGCCAGCAACGTCTTGTGCACCAGGTGCTGGGCGAACAGGTTGTCGAGGAACAGCCAGCCGGAGATCAACGAAAGCGACAGCAGGCACCAACCGGCCCAGAGAAAGCCGAACAGCAGGCTTTCCATGGTTTGCAGCGGTGGGAAGTTGCGGATAAGCCCGGACGGGTGCTTGTTCTTCAACTGGCGGTCCTGCAGCAGCAACAGCAGTGACTGGAAAACCGCGATGGTGAACAGCCCATAGGCCAGGATCGACAACAGGATATGGGCGAGAATGCCCGGTTCTTCGTTTATCAGTGGCACCGTGCCGGGTGGTGCGAACTGCGCCAGCAACGCTGTCACCGCGCCCAGCGGGAACAGCAACAACAGCAGGTTTTCTACCGGTATGCGCAGGCAGGCCAGCAGGGTCAGGGTGATGACGGCCACGGCGATCAGGCTGGCGGCGCTGAAGAAGTCCAGGCTCAGGCCCAGCGGGGTGATCAACTGGAAGAACAGCGCGCCGGCCTGGGCCAGCACCGCGACGGCGCCCAGCAGGCCAAGCAGGCGCTTGTCGGCCTTGCGGCCCTGGGCCAGGTACGAGCCCTGGTAGATGGCCGCAGCTATATATAGGCCGGCAGCGATCAGGTTGGGGATGAGGCTGGGAGAGGAAACCATAAGTCCTGGTTGGCGAGCCTTAAAGAGACGGAGTTTGGCATATATTCCGCTGCTCTAGGAAGACTGGTAGGCCGCGTCGCGGCATTCGCGGGTAAAGCCACCGAATATCTCCCAAGGTGTGCGCCGCCGCCGCACTTCGCTATAATCGCCGCCTTGCTGTGCCCGGCGGGTGTGTATTTCCCCTGGGCGCCTGACAAACCTCGGCTTTTACTGGGCCTGAAAGGATCACCATGTTCGAAAACCTGACCGACCGCCTGTCACAGACGCTGCGCCATGTCACCGGCAAGGCCAAGCTGACCGAAGACAACATCAAGGACACGCTGCGCGAAGTGCGCATGGCCCTGCTCGAGGCCGACGTTGCCCTGCCGGTGGTCAAGGATTTCGTCAACAGCGTCAAGGAACGTGCGGTCGGCACCGAAGTCTCGCGTAGCCTGACCCCGGGCCAGGCATTCGTGAAGATCGTCCAGGCCGAGCTGGAAAGCCTGATGGGCGCGGCCAACGAAGACCTCGCACTGAACGCCGCCCCGCCTGCCGTGGTGCTGATGGCCGGCCTGCAAGGCGCCGGTAAGACCACCACCGCCGGCAAGCTGGCGCGCTTCCTTAAAGAGCGCAAGAAAAAGAGCGTGATGGTGGTGTCCGCCGACGTTTATCGCCCGGCGGCGATCAAACAGCTGGAAACCCTGGCCAACGACATCGGTGTCACCTTCTTCCCGTCCGATATCAGCCAGAAGCCGGTGGCCATTGCCGAAGCGGCCATCCGTGAAGCCAAGCTGAAGTTCATCGACGTGGTCATCGTCGACACCGCCGGCCGTTTGCACATCGACGCCGACATGATGGACGAGATCAAGGCGCTGCACGCCGCGGTCAAGCCAATCGAGACGCTGTTCGTGGTCGACGCCATGACCGGCCAGGACGCCGCCAGCACCGCCAAGGCCTTTGGCGAGGCGCTGCCGCTGACCGGTGTGGTACTGACCAAGGTCGACGGTGACGCCCGTGGTGGTGCTGCGCTGTCGGTGCGTGCCATCACCGGCAAGCCGATCAAGTTCATCGGTATGGGTGAGAAGACCGAGGCTCTCGAGCCGTTCCACCCCGATCGCGTCGCTTCGCGCATTCTCGGCATGGGTGACGTGCTCAGCCTGATCGAGCAGGCCGAGCAGACCATCGACAAGGCCAAGGCCGACAAGCTGGCCAAGAAGCTGAAGAAGGGCAAGGGCTTCGACCTCGAGGACTTCCGCGACCAGCTGCAACAAATGAAGAACATGGGCGGCCTCGGTGGCCTGATGGACAAGCTGCCGAGCATCGGCGGGGTCAACCTGTCGCAGATGGGCAACGCCCAGGGCGCCGCCGAGAAGCAGTTCAAACAGATGGAAGCGATCATCAACTCCATGACCCCGGCCGAGCGCCGTGACCCTGACCTGATCAGCGGTTCGCGCAAGCGCCGTATCGCCCTGGGTTCCGGTACCCAGGTGCAGGACATCGGCCGCTTGATCAAGCAGCACAAGCAGATGCAGAAGATGATGAAAAAATTCTCTGCCAAAGGCGGCATGGCCAAGATGATGCGCGGCCTGGGCGGGATGCTGCCAGGCGGCGGTATGCCGAAGCTGTAACTTATTCCGGGTGCCTGCCTTTCGTCGGGCTGGCGCCCAGAACCCCCGCTGTAGTGGGGTAACGGCCGCGGATTTCGCGGCACAACCGGCAAATCTGGACGGTAGGGCATGGCCTTGCCGAAAAAGTCATTTGCAAATGTCCGTGTATTCCCCGAGAATATGCGGCCTTTTGGGCACCCGTGTGCCTATTTGGCATTCAGATTTGCAGTACCAGCTGCTGTATCAACTGCAGCACCGACTATAGGAACGATGTTCACATGGTAACCATCCGTCTGGCCCGTGGCGGCTCGAAAAAGCGCCCATTCTACCACCTGACCGTGACCAACTCGCGTAACGCCCGTGATGGCCGTTTCGTTGAGCGCGTAGGTTTCTTCAACCCGATCGCTGCTGGCGCCGAAGTTAAACTGTCGGTCAACCAAGAGCGCGTCACCTACTGGCTGAGCCAGGGTGCACAGCCGTCTGAGCGTGTTGCTCAGCTGCTGAAGGAAGCTGCCAAGGCCGCTGCCTGAACAGTATGAACGCGACGCCAGAAAAGGCTGACGACCTGATCGTCGTTGGCAAGATTTTTTCGGTTCACGGCGTTCGCGGCGAGGTGAAGGTGTATTCCTTTACCGATCCGATTGAAAACCTGTTGGATTATCCGCGCTGGACGCTTCGGCACGAAGGCAAGGTAAAGCAGGTCGAGCTGGTCAGCGGTCGTGGCTCCCAAAAGGGCCTGGTCGTGAAGCTCAAAGGCCTCGAAGATCGCGATGAAGCCCGTCTTCTGAGCGGTTACGAAATCTGCATTGCGCGGAGCCTTTTGCCCAACCTGGCTGCCGACGAGTACTACTGGTACCAGTTGGTCGGTTTGAAGGTCATCAACCAGGACGAACACCTGTTCGGCAAGGTCGATCACCTGTTGGAGACCGGTGCGAACGATGTAATGGTGGTCAAACCCTGCGCAGGCAGCCTGGATGATCGCGAGCGTCTGTTGCCCTATACGGCGCAATGCGTGCTGGCAATCGACCTGGAAGCAGGCGTGATGCGGGTTGAGTGGGACGCGGACTTCTAAACGATGGGTAACCTTCGCGTAGACGTCATCACGTTGTTCCCCGAGATGTTCTCGGCCATCACGGAGTACGGCATTACCAGCCGCGCGGTGAAACAGGGGTTGCTTCAGGTAACTTGCTGGAACCCGCGGGACTACACCACAGATCGTCACCACACGGTAGATGATCGGCCGTTTGGCGGTGGTCCGGGCATGGTGATGAAAATCAAGCCTCTGGAAGATGCCCTGGTTAGCGCCAGGCAAGCGACCGGAGCTGCGGCAAAGGTGATCTACCTTTCGCCACAAGGCCGCAAGCTGACTCAGCAGGCGGTCAAAGGCCTGGCCGAACAGGAATCGTTGATCCTGATCGCCGGTCGTTATGAAGGCATCGACGAGCGCTTTATCGAGGCTCATGTCGATGAGGAGTGGTCGATTGGCGACTATGTGCTTTCCGGTGGCGAGCTGCCGGCCATGGTACTGATCGATGCGGTTACGCGGCTGCTGCCCGGAGCTTTAGGGCATGTGGACTCGGCGGAAGAAGATTCCTTCACCGACGGTCTGCTCGATTGCCCGCACTACACCCGACCTGAGGTGTATGCGGATCAGCGTGTTCCCGACGTGTTGCTAAGTGGCAACCATGCACATATCCGGCGTTGGAGGATGAAGCAGTCCCTTGGTAGGACCTTCGAACGACGCGCCGATCTTCTGGAAAGTCGCTCGCTTTCTGGAGAAGAGAAGAAGCTGCTCGAGGAATATCTCCGCGAGCGGGACGATAGTTAAACGTATCGATGGTGGATCACGTATCCATCTTAGGAGCACAGCATGACCAACAAGATCATCCAGCAGCTCGAAGCCGAGCAGATGAGCAAGGAAATCCCGACCTTCGCACCAGGCGACACCGTTGTCGTTCAGGTTAAAGTGAAGGAAGGTGAGCGTTCCCGTCTGCAGGCGTTCGAAGGCGTCGTTATCGCCAAGCGTAACCGCGGTCTGAACAGCGCCTTCACCGTGCGCAAGATCTCCAGCGGCGTTGGCGTAGAGCGTACTTTCCAGACCTACAGCCCGCAAATCGACAGCCTGGCCGTGAAACGTCGTGGTGACGTGCGTAAAGCCAAGCTGTACTACCTGCGCGACCTGTCCGGCAAAGCCGCTCGCATCAAGGAAAAACTGTCCTGAGTACAGTTTGCCCGGTGGCCGAGGCCGCCTAGCGAGAAAAAAGCAGCCTTCGGGCTGCTTTTTTGCGTTTTGAAACCCCGAAGATGTGATTGCCATGACTACCCGAGACCAGGAAATCCAGCGCCGCACCGAGCTGTCGGTGACCCGCGTGACCAAGGCGGTGTTCCCCAACACCACCAACCACCACAACACCCTGTTCGGCGGCACCGCACTGGCCTGGATGGACGAAGTGTCGTTCATCGCCGCCACGCGCTTCTGCCGCCTGCCGCTGGTGACCGTTTCTACCGACCGCATCGACTTCAAGCACCCGATCCCGGCGGGCTCGATCGTCGAGCTGGTGGGGACGGTGATCAAGGTCGGCAATACCAGCTTGCAGGTGCAGGTGGATGTGTTTGTCGAGAACATGTACCTGGACGGCCGTGAGCGGGCGATCCATGGGGTGTTCAGCTTCGTCGCCATCGACGAGGACAAGCGCCCGGTGCCCGTGCTGCCAAGCGCCTGAAGATCAGGGTTCTGGCGCTGGCTCGATCAACGCCACCAGGGTCCAGCCCGGTTGCGGCTGCAGCGGGTTGTCGGGGCTGGCTACATGCACCCAGCCATGGCCATCGCGGGCGAACAGCAGGAGTGCACGTTCGCCATGCAGTGCCTGGTAGGCATCCCAGCCAAAGCCTTCGGTGAGGTTGGTGCTGTACAACTCGGCGCCTTGATGCAGGCGGTTGGCCAGTTGCAGGTAGGTCATCGGGTTGGCCCCCAGCAGATGGCCACGATGCTCCTCGGCCGCCCGGTGCTTGTCGCTACGTTGTTTCTCCAGGCCGCTGGCCAGCACGAACAGCCGCCCGTGCCCGAAATCATGGCGAAACCTTGCGCAGGCCAGGGCATTGATTTCGCCAGCGGGAGAAAGGCCCAGCAAGTGCCCGAGGCCGACCAGGTCCAGGTGGGCATCGGCATGCTGCGAGGCGGGGTTGCCAAAATAGGTCGGAAGACCGTCCATGCGCGCAGCGCGGATGTTTTCCCAGCTGGAGTCCGTCAGCAACACCCGGCAGCCCAGCTGCTGCAGGGCTTTGGCGATGGCGCGGGCTGGTTCGTTGGCACCGACGATGAGAAACCCGCTGGGTGCTGGTTCGGCGACCTTGAGCAGGCGTGCCAGCGGCCTGGCCGTGGCGCTTTGCAGTACCACCGTGCCGATGATCACCGCGAAGGTCAGCGGCACCAGCAGCAGGGCGTCCTGGTGGCCGGCCTGGTGCAGGCGGATGGCAAAGATAGCGGAAACAGCGGCTGCGACGATGCCGCGGGGCGCAATCCAGGCCAGCAGTGCGCGCTCGCGCCAGCTGAGTGTCGAGCCCAGCGTGGACAGCCACACGTTGAGCGGGCGTGCCACCAGCTGGATCACCAGCAACAAGGCCAGCACCGCAGGGCCGAGGCCTAGCAGGGCATGCAGGTCAAGGCGCGCGGCGAGCAGGATGAACAGGCCGGAAATCAGCAGTACGCTGAGGTTTTCCTTGAAGTGCAGGATTTGTCGCACATCGACCCCGCGCATGTTGGCCAGCCACATGCCCATCACAGTCACCGCCAGCAGCCCGGATTCATGCATGATCTGGTTGGCGGCGATGAAAATGCCCAGTACCGCCGCCAGCGATGCGAGGTTGTGCAGGTACTCCGGTAGCCACTGCTCGCGCATGATCTGCCCCAGCAGCCACCCGCCGGCCGCGCCCAAGGCTGTGCCGCAAAAAATCACCCCGGCAAAAGTGGTCAGGCTCTGGCTCAGCCCGTTGCCATCGGCGCTGGCGATGATGAAGCTGTACACCACCACGGCGAGTAGCGCGCCGATGGGGTCGATCATGATCCCCTCCCAGCGCAGGATGTTGGCGATCGTCGACTTTGGCCGCACCACGCGAAGCATGGGTACGATCACCGTGGGCCCGGTCACTAGGGTCAGGGTGCCGAACAGAATCGACAGCGGCCAGTCGAACCCGAGTAGCCAGTGGGTCGCCAGGGCGATCACCAGCCAGGTGAGCAGGGCACCCACGGTGACCAGGCGATGCACCACGCTGCCGATCTCGCGCCACTGCGACAGGTGCAGGGTCAGGCTGCCTTCGAACAGGATCAGTGCCACTGCCAGCGACACCAGCGGCATCAGCAACGGGCCGAACAGTGCTTCGGGATCGAGCCAGCCCAGTGCCGGGCCGGCGATGATCCCGGCCAGCAGCAGAAACAGAATCGCCGGCAGTTTCAGGCGCCAGGCCAGCCATTGGCAGGCAAGCGCGGCGGCACCGATACCGCCGACGCTGAGAAGAATCTGCTGTTCGCTCATACGGGCTCCCTATGCCTGCAGTGTTATGAAAGACTAAGCGTCAATTCGCCGTTTGCCACCGAGTCTTCATGCCCGCCCTCGATCACCCCCTGATAGATCAGTTTCTCGACGCCCTGTGGCTTGAAAAAGGCCTGTCTGACAACACCCGAGTGTCCTACCGCAGTGACCTGGCCTTGTTCAATGGCTGGCTGCAGGAGCAGGCAGTGTCGCTGCCGGATGCCGGTCGCGAGCTGATCCTCGATCACCTGGCCTGGCGCCTCGACCAAGGCTACAAGCCGCGCTCCACGGCGCGCTTCCTGTCCGGCCTGCGTGGTTTTTTCCGCTACCTGCTGCGGGAAAGGCTGGTGGCCATCGACCCGACCTTGCAGGTCGACATGCCACAACTGGGCAAACCACTGCCCAAGTCACTCTCCGAAGCCGATGTCGAAGCCCTGCTGCAGGCACCGGACCTGGGCGAAGCCATCGGCCAGCGCGACCGTGCCATGCTCGAAGTGCTCTATGCCTGCGGCCTGCGCGTCACCGAGCTGGTCAGCCTGACTCTCGACCAGGTCAACCTGCGCCAGGGTGTGCTGCGGGTAATGGGCAAGGGCAGCAAGGAGCGCCTGGTGCCCATGGGTGAAGAGGCGGTGGTGTGGCTGGAACGCTACCAGCGCGATGGCCGCGCCGAACTGCTTAACGGCCGCCCCAGCGACGTGCTGTTCCCCAGCCTGAGAGGCGAGCAGATGACTCGCCAGACCTTCTGGCACCGCATCAAGCATCATGCCCGGGTTGCTGGCATCGACAAGCCGCTGTCGCCGCACACCTTGCGGCATGCCTTCGCCACCCACCTGCTCAACCACGGTGCCGACTTGCGCGTGGTGCAGATGCTGCTGGGCCACAGCGACCTGTCGACCACGCAGATCTATACCCACGTCGCCAAGGCCCGCCTGCAGCAGTTGCACGCGCAGCACCACCCGCGTGGATGAATGTTTTTCATGTTCCGCCGGCCGGTCCTTGCCAGCCCCTTCACCGGCAGCGTGATGTGGTAGGCTTGGGCGGTTTGCACCAAGGGCCGCACGGTCACCGCGTATTTTCCGCAGGTGGCGCCCTCCGGCCCCTGTCCGCCTTCAGGAGTTCCCATGCGCGTGACCCAGTTTTTCGCCGCCGCCGCTTTGGCGCTGGCCAGTACCTTTGCCGTTGCTGCGGCAACCGATAGAAACGCCGGGGCCGAGCAGGCCATCCGTAAATCGTTGCAGAACCTAGAGCTGGAAGTGCCCGTGGAAAGCGTGGCCAGCAGCCCCCTCAACGGCCTGTATGAAGTCAAGCTGCAGGGCGGTCGCGTGCTCTACGCCAGCGCCGACGGCCAGTTCGTGATGCAGGGTTACCTGTTCCAGATCCAGGACGGCAAGCCGGTCAACCTCACCGAGAAGACCGAACGTCAAGGCATCGCCAAGCTCATCAACGGCATTCCAGCCGCCGAGATGGTGGTTTATCCTGCCAAGGGCGAGACCAAGTCGCATATCACCGTGTTCACCGACACCACCTGCCCGTACTGCCACAAGCTGCATGCCGAAGTGCCCGAGCTGAACCGTCGCGGTATCGAAGTGCGCTATGTCGCGTTCCCGCGTCAGGGCCTCGGCTCGCCGGGTGACCAGCAGTTGCAGGCGGTGTGGTGCTCCAGCGACCGCCGTGGGGCGATGGACAAAATGGTCGAAGGTGAAGAAATCAAGGCCGCCAAGTGCACCAATCCTGTCAGCAAGCAGTTCCAGCTGGGCCAGTCGATCGGTGTCAATGGCACGCCGGCCATCGTCCTTGAAAGCGGCCAGGTCATTCCGGGCTACCAGCCGGCACCGCAAGTTGCCAAGCTGGCACTTGCCAAGTAATTCAATCAAGTACGCCGTCGTCATGGGGTGACGGCATGTTTCACGGTCGGCAAGCGTGTCGACCGTTCAATGGGGAGTTCACAGTGAAACCGGTCAAAGTAGGCATCTGTGGGTTGGGGACCGTCGGTGGCGGAACCTACAATGTACTTCAGCGCAACGCCGAGGAGATTGCCCGCCGTGCCGGGCGCGGTATTGAAGTGGCACAGATCGCCATGCGCTCGCAGAACCCGAACTGCCAGATTACCGGTACCCCCATTACCGCTGACGTGTTCGAAGTTGCGAGCAACCCGGAGATTGACATTGTCATCGAGCTGATCGGTGGCTATACCATCGCCCGCGACCTGGTGCTCAAGGCCATCGAAAACGGCAAGCACGTGGTCACCGCCAACAAGGCGCTGATTGCCGTGCACGGCAACGAAATTTTCGCTAAAGCCCGCGAGAAGGGCGTCATTGTCGCCTTCGAAGCGGCTGTGGCCGGTGGCATCCCGGTCATCAAGGCTATCCGCGAAGGCCTGTCGGCCAACCGCATCAACTGGCTGGCCGGCATCATCAACGGCACCGGCAACTTCATCCTCACCGAAATGCGTGAGAAGGGCCGCGCCTTCCCGGACGTGCTCGCCGAAGCGCAGGCGCTGGGTTACGCCGAAGCCGACCCGACGTTCGACGTCGAAGGCATCGACGCCGCGCACAAGCTGACCATCCTGGCGTCCATCGCGTTCGGCATTCCGCTGCAATTCGACAAGGCCTACACCGAAGGCATCACCCAGCTGACCACGGCGGACGTGAACTACGCCGAGGCCCTGGGCTACCGCATCAAGCACCTGGGTGTTGCCCGTCGCACCGCCGAAGGTATCGAGCTGCGCGTGCACCCGACGCTGATCCCAGCCGACCGCCTGATCGCCAACGTCAACGGCGTGATGAACGCCGTCATGGTCAACGGTGACGCGGCCGGGTCTACCCTGTACTACGGCGCGGGCGCTGGTATGGAGCCCACCGCTTCGTCGGTGGTCGGCGACCTGGTCGACGTGGTCCGTGCCATGACCTCCGACCCGGAAAACCGCGTGCCGCACCTGGCCTTCCAGCCAGACTCGTTGTCGGCCCACCCGATCCTGCCGATTGAAGCCTGCGAAAGCGCCTACTACCTGCGCATTCAGGCCAAGGATCACCCGGGCGTACTGGCCCAGGTGGCCAGCATTCTCTCGGAGCGTGGCATCAACATCGAGTCGATCATGCAGAAGGAAGCCGAGGAGCAGGACGGCCTGGTGCCGATGATCCTGCTGACCCATGGTGTGGTCGAGCAGCGTATCAACGATGCCATCATCGCCCTGGAAGCCCTGCAGGACGTGGTCGGCAAGGTTGTGCGCATTCGCGTCGAACAGCTCAACTAACAAAATTAGTGCCGTCGGGCCGCCAGCGCGGCCCCGGCCCCAGCATCGAAGGTTTGCACCCATGCGCTATATCAGTACCCGCGGCCAGGCACCGGCCCTGAATTTCGAAGACGTGCTGCTGGCTGGCCTGGCCAGTGACGGCGGCTTGTACGTGCCGGAAAACCTGCCACGCTTCACCCAGGAAGAAATCGCCTCGTGGGCCGGTCTGCCGTACCACGAGCTGGCTTTCCGAGTGATGCGCCCGTTCGTCGAAGGCAGCATCGCCGACGCCGACTTCAAGAAGATCCTCGAAGAAACCTACGGCGAGTTCGCCCACGCGGCGGTCGCACCGCTGCGCCAGCTGAACAGCAACGAATGGGTGCTGGAGCTGTTCCACGGCCCGACCTTGGCGTTCAAGGACTTTGCCCTGCAGTTGCTCGGCCGTCTGCTCGACCACGTGCTGGCCAAGCGCAGCGAGCGCGTGGTGATCGTCGGCGCCACCAGTGGTGACACCGGTTCTGCCGCCATCGAAGGCTGCCGCCGTTGCGACAACGTCGACATTTTCATCCTGCACCCGCACCAGCGCGTGTCGGAAGTGCAGCGTCGGCAGATGACCACCATCTTCGGCGACAACATCCACAACATCGCCATCGAAGGTAACTTCGACGACTGCCAGGAAATGGTCAAGGCCAGCTTCGCCGACCAGTCGTTCCTCAAGGGCACCCGCCTGGTAGCCGTCAACTCGATCAACTGGGCGCGGATCATGGCCCAGATCGTCTACTACTTCCACGCAGCGCTGCAGTTGGGCGGCCCGGCGCGCTCGGTGGCGTTCTCGGTACCGACTGGCAACTTCGGCGACATTTTCGCCGGCTACCTGGCGCGCAACATGGGCCTGCCGGTCAGCCAGCTGATCGTCGCCACCAACCGCAACGACATCCTGCACCGCTTCATGAGCGGCAACCAGTACGTCAAGGACACCCTGCACGCGACCTTGTCGCCGTCGATGGACATCATGGTCTCGTCCAACTTCGAGCGCCTGCTGTTCGACCTGCACGGCCGCAACGGGGGGGCGATTGCCGAGCTGATGGCCAACTTCAAGCAAGGTGGCGGCTTCAGCGTCGAGCAAGACCGCTGGACCGAAGCGCGCAAGCTGTTCGACTCGCTGGCTGTGAGCGACGAGCAAACCTGCGAGACCATTGCCGAAGTATTCGCCGCCACCGGTGAAGTGCTCGACCCGCATACCGCGATCGGCGTCAAGGCTGCCCGCGAGTGCCGCCGTAGCCTGGATACGCCGATGGTGGTGCTGGGCACCGCGCACCCGGTCAAGTTCCCGGAAGCGGTGGAGAAGGCCGGTGTGGGCAAGGCGCTGGAATTGCCGGCGCACCTCAGCGACCTGTTCAGCCGTGAAGAGCGTTGCACGGTGCTGGCCAATGACCTGAAAGCTGTACAGGGCTTTGTCAGCCAGCACGGCAACCGCGGCAAGCCGCTGTAACCGAGTGGGTTTGCGGGGCCGCTACGCGGCCCCAGCTTCTCGGACTTTTCCCACGATCGCCTCTGAAAAGCCCTATTCAGCCTGCTGGGCGCAACGCCTAGATTAGCCGGTCCTCCCATCCGGAGCGGCTCATGCACCAGACCTACGTGTTGATCCACCAGGCACGCCCATCCCACCAGATCCTGCTGCACCAGGCGCTCAATAGCCAGGGTGTCTTCAACGTGCGCATCAGCACGAGCACCGGTGACCTGGATGCCTGCCTCAGCGCTGAGCATCGCCCCGATTTGCTGATCCTCGACCACGCCATGTCAACGCGGGCCGGTCTTGCCTTGCTCGCCCAGCAACACAATGCGCGCGCATTGCTGTTCGTCGGCCAGCCCGCGCCCAATCGTCAAAACCTTGCCCAAGAGGCCAGAAGACGCGGCCTGTGGGTGCTCGCCGAGCTGCCCTGGCCGCTGTCGATGCCGGGCCTGCAGCACGCCCTGCAAACACTGCAGGTGCGCCCAGGGCGGTGTAGTAAAGCTGTCATGTCGGCCCCGCATGCTCACTGAGACAGCCGCAGTGTGACGAACTTTCCGCTGTGCCTGTTGGTCAGTTCCTTTAGATCCCACCACGCAGCGAGTGATCCGGATGGAAAGAATCTGCAGCCTGCTCAACGACGCCCTAGCCCCCTATCAGGCACACCTCGGCAGCGCCGATGCCAGTGGCAATCGCCAATTGACCGTTCATGACCGCCTTGCCGGTATTACCTTGCGGCGCATGGTCAGCGAGCGACAGTTGCAGGAGCAACGCCTGCTGATCGATTTGGTGGATGGCTTGCACCGTGACTTGCAAATAGCAGAAGGGCGTTTGCAGCCGTGTGTGATTGCCGCATTGCAGCAGCGTCAGCAACCCCAGGGAACCTTTGCCTGAGTGGCTTATCAGACACAGTAGGGGCAGCCGGCCAGCGCTTTGCTCCGGCGCTGGCAGGGCTGTCACGGGAAGTCTCCAAGGACTTTCGCTTGGCCCCGGGCGTCTTCCCCAGCGTCCGGGGTTTCTTTTTGGGTTCTGCGCAGTCGCCTGTAGGCGCGGCTTTTTTTGGCGCGATGGGCTGCAACTACTGCGCTTCGAAGAAACGCTTGCTCTCTTCCAGGTAGTCTTCCTGCAGCGCAGGGTCCAGCCAGCGCGCATACAGCGCCGGCAATACTTCCTGGCGCAGCCTGGGTAACAGCTGATCGATATGCGCAATCGCTTCGCGCCCCAGAGGGTTGTCCGAGCAACCCACATGCAGAAACTGATAGCGTTCTACCCCCTGCACAGGATGAAACTGGTAATCAGCCAGTGAACCACCTTGTTGCTGGATGAGATAGCGCACCTCAGGCCAGTAGCCGAGCACCAGGCGCAAACGCCCCAGTTGTTGCATCTGCAGCAGGTTGGCAGTGGCGTCGTTGCCATAATGGCGGCTGAGCGCGGTGTCGGGCAACTGACGCAGAATGGCGTCGATCTGCGTGCCGTAACTGCGTTCTGCAACAATCCCCAGCTTCAGCGCGTTGTTGCTCAGCAAACCATGCAGGTCTACCTGCTGGCCGTCGAGGTAGGGCGCCATCAGCGCCTGGTTTTCCTTGCGCAGCACCAGCCCGCCGCTGACCACACCCAGCGACGGCATGGAAAAACGCACGTATTCGGCCCGTTCCGGGGTCCATAGCAGGGTCGGGTCGCAGGTGAAGCTGTTGCGGTCTTGCAGCATCTGAAGGCCGCGGGCGCGGTTGACCCGCAAAATGGTGTGGTCGTACTCGGGCATCTGCCCGATCAGCAGTGGCAACAACTGGTCGATCACCCCCTGGCCTTTTTCCGGGCCTTCGAAAATGGTGAACGGCGGCAGGTCGCGCACCAGCCAGAAGATGTGTTCCTTGGCACTGACAGGCTGTAGCAGCAGTGCGGGCAATAGCCCGCACAGCAGGACCAGGTGACGTAGGCAGCGGGCCGCGCGCATGAAACCGGGCAGCGCCAGAGTCAGACCGTGCCTGCTACGCGCAGGCTGGCGATGGCCGCCGCGTCATAGCCCAGGCTGGCGAGCAGTGCCTCGGTGTGCTCGCCAAGGGCCGGGCCGACCCATTCGCTGGAACCGGGGGTCTCCGACAACTTGGGCACAATGCCGGGCATGCGAAATGGCTTGCCATCCGGCAGCTTGGCCTGCAGGAACATCTCGCGTGCCAGGTACTGCGGGTCGTTGAACATGTCTTCGGCTGAATAGATACGGCTGGCCGGTACTTCGGCGGTGGTAAGCACCTGCATCAATTGCTCCAGCGGCAGGCTGTTGGCCCAGCGATCGATCACCCCGTACAACTCGTCACGACGCAGGTCGCGGCCGTCGTTGCTGGCCAGGGTCGGGTCGTCGGCCAGGTCGTCGCGGCCGATCGCTTGCATGAAGCGCTTGAAGATCGCATCGCCGTTGGCGCCGATCTGCACATGCTTGCCGTCGGCGCTGGTGTGGATGGAGGAGGGCGTAATGCCTGGCATGATGTTGCCAGTGCGTTCGCGGATAAAACCGAACACATCGAATTCCGGGACCATGCTTTCCATCATGGCAAAGATCGCTTCGTACAGCGCCACGTCCACCACCTGGCCCTGGCCGCCATTGACTTCCCGGTGGCGCAACGCCATTAGTGCGCCGATCACCCCCCACAGGGCGGCAATCGAATCACCGATGGAAATGCCCGTGCGCACCGGCGGGCGGTCGTCGAAACCGGTGATGTAGCGCAGGCCGCCCATCGACTCGCCCACCGCGCCGAAGCCCGGCTGGTCTTTCATCGGCCCGGTTTGGCCAAAGCCTGACAGGCGCACCATTACCAGGCGCGGGTTCAGCGCATGCAGTACATCCCAGCCCAGGCCAAGCTTTTCCAGCACGCCTGGGCGAAAGTTTTCGATCAGGATGTCGGCCTCGGCCAGCAGGCGCTTGAGAATCTCGCGCCCCTCGGGGTGCTTGAGGTTGAGGGTGAGCGACTGTTTGTTGCGGGCCTGCACGAACCACCATAGCGACGTGCCCTCGTACAGCTTGCGCCACTTGCGCAACGGGTCGCCGCCATCGGGCGATTCGACCTTGACCACCTCGGCGCCGAATTCGGCACAGATACGCGAGGCGAACGGCCCGGCGATCAAGGTGCCGAGTTCGACAACTTTAAGGCCGGCGAGGGGTTTGCTGGGCGTCGACATGGGGCATCCGTGGCAGTTGGGCAGTGCCGTGGTTTTATCACACGTCGGTTTCGCCGGGTACTGCTGCGGCGCATGGAAGGTGCGGATGGGGTAGACTGTGCCACTTTTCTTTTGCACGAAGCCCGTCGACCATGGCCCAGCCGTCCACCACCTACAAGTTCGAATTGAATCTCACCGACCTTGACCGCAACGTCTACGAAAGCGTCAAGCAGACCATCGCTCGCCACCCTTCGGAAACCGAAGAGCGTATGGCGGTTCGTCTGTTGGCGTATGCGCTCTGGTACAACGAGAACTTGTCGTTTGGCCGTGGCCTGTCGGATGTCGATGAGCCGGCGCTTTGGGAAAAGAGCCTGGACGATCGCGTGTTGCATTGGATCGAAGTGGGCCAGCCAGACGCCGACCGCCTGACCTGGTGCTCGCGCCGTACCGAACGCACCAGCCTGCTGGCCTACGGCAGCCTGCGGGTGTGGGAGGGCAAAGTGGTGAGCGCGGTCAAGAACCTGAAGAACCTGAGCATTGCCGCTGTACCGCAAGAGGTGCTGGAAACCTTGGCGACCGACATGCCGCGCAGCATCAAGTGGGACGTGATGATCAGCGAAGGCACGGTATTCGTCACCGACGACCGTGGCCAGCATGAGGTACAACTGCAGTGGCTGCTTGGTGAGCGTGGCTGAAGCAACCCATGCGCATCGAACCTCGCCCTCTGCCGCCGACCCTGCCATTTCTGGGTAATCTGCCACCTTTGCTCACCCGTCTGTACGCCGCGCGCGGCGTGCAGAGCGAGGCCGAGCTGGACAAAAGCCTGGCGCGCCTGCTGCCGTACCAGCAGCTAAAGGGCATCGAGGCCGGTGTCGACCTGCTGGTCGAGGCGCTCGACCAGCGCCAGCGTATCCTCATTGTTGGCGATTTCGATGCCGACGGTGCCACCGCAAGCACCGTAGGGGTGCTGGGCCTGCGCCTACTGGGTGCGGCCCATGTCGATTACCTGGTACCCAACCGCTTCGAGTATGGCTATGGCCTGACCCCGGAAATCGTCGAAGTGGCGCTGCAACGCCAGCCGCAACTGCTGATTACCGTGGACAATGGCATTTCCAGCGTCGAGGGTGTGGCGGCGGCCAAGGCCGCTGGGCTCAAGGTGCTGGTCACCGACCATCACCTGCCAGGCCAGCAGTTGCCCGACGCAGACGCCATCATCAACCCCAATCAGCCGGGCTGTACGTTCCCCAGCAAGTCGTTGGCCGGGGTAGGGGTGATCTTCTACGTGCTGATGGCCCTGCGCGCGCGACTGCGCAGCCTGGGCCGTTACGAGACGCAAGCACAGCCGAACATAGGCGAACTGCTCGACCTGGTCGCGTTGGGCAGCGTTGCCGACGTGGTGCCGCTGGATGCCAACAACCGCATCCTGGTGCACCAGGGCCTCGAGCGCATCCGCGCCGGTCGTGCCCGGCCAGGGCTGAAGGCGATTCTCGAAGTGGCCCGCCGCGATCACCGGCGTATCACCTCGACTGACCTGGGTTTCATCCTCGGCCCACGGCTGAACGCCGCCGGTCGCCTGGACGACATGAGCCTGGGCATTGAATGCCTGCTGTGCGAAGACGCGGCACTGGCCCAGGACATGGCCCAGCAGCTAGACGACCTGAACCAGGACCGCAAGTCCATCGAGCAGGGGATGCAGCGCGAAGCCCTGGCCCAGCTCAAGGACCTGCCGGTCGAGTCGATGCCGTATGGTCTGTGTTTGTTCGATGCCGACTGGCACCAGGGTGTAATCGGTATTTTGGCGTCGCGCCTTAAAGAGCGTTATCACCGTCCAACCATTGCCTTTGCCGATGCCGGCGAAGGCATGCTGAAAGGCTCGGCGCGTTCGGTACCAGGGTTCCATATCCGCGACGCGCTGGATGCCGTAGCGGCCCGCCACCCGCAACTGATCAGCAAATTCGGCGGCCACGCCATGGCGGCGGGGTTGTCGTTGCCTGAAGGCAATTTCCAGGCGTTTGCCGAGGCGTTCGACGAAGAAGTGCGGCGCCAGCTGCGCGAGGAAGACCTGACAGGCCGGCTGTTGTCTGATGGCAGCCTGGCCGTGGAGGAATTCCACCTCGACCTGGCCAAGGCCTTGCGCCATGCCGGGCCGTGGGGCCAGCATTTCCCCGAGCCGCTGTTTCACGGCGTGTTCCAACTGGTGGAGCAGCGCGTGGTGGGCGAGCGGCACCTGAAGGTGGTGCTCAAGAGCGAGTGTGGTTCGGTGCGACTGGATGGCATCGCCTTCGGCGTTGACCGCGAAGTGTGGCCGAACCCGACCGTGCGCTGGGTCGAACTGGCGTACAAGCTGGATGTGAACGAGTTTCGTGGCAATGAAAGTGTGCAGTTGATGATTGCCCACATGGAGCCACGCTGAGCCCAACGCTCCCAGAGGGCCGGCGGCTGGTTCAGGGCTTGCGCAGTACCTGTGGGAGCGGGTTTACCCGCGAACACCGGCAAAGCCGGTGCCATTCACCGCGTCACATTCTTCACGGGTAAACCCGCCCCCGGTGTCAGGTGCAACGGCTATTGACTGATCTCGGATTGTTTTTTCCGCTGCCGGTTTTGCCAGTGCATTACGCCTGCTGCGACAAACGAGGCCAAACCAAGCAGTGAGAAGAACACAATGCCTTCCACTGCTTCCCGGTTGTACGTCTCGATCACACACACCAGATCTGAGTCGTAGGGAACATCTGAAATTCCTATCAGGTATGGGCCCGCTAAAATCTGCCTTTGACCGACCGCCAGCCACCCCAAAATCCCACGGAACATCCCCCCCACCCATTCTGGTCTAGTCTGAAGTTATGACCGGACCTGGGCCAGGGACGTGCAATTGAGTGTCCGGGCCGGATCACCATTGGAGTCCTTGGGAGGTGCCCTCATGAGCCTGCTGCTTGAGCCTTACACCCTGCGTCAGCTGACCCTGCCCAACCGCATCGCCGTCTCGCCGATGTGCCAGTATTCCGCTATCGATGGCCTGGCCAACGATTGGCACCTTGTCCATTTAGGCAGCCGCGCCGTTGGTGGTGCGGGCCTGGTGATCACCGAAGCCGTGGCGGTCACCGCCGATGGCCGCATCACCGCCGAAGACCTCGGCCTGTGGGACGACACGCAGATCGCCCCGTTGCAACGCATCACTCGCTTCATCACCGCCCAAGGCGCCGTGCCCGGTATCCAGCTGGCACACGCCGGGCGCAAGGCCAGCACCTATCGCCCATGGCTGGGCAAGCAGGGTAGTGTGAAGCTCGAAGACGGCGGGTGGCAGCCGGTGGGCCCTTCGAAGATCGCCTTCGACCCGCAGCACACAGCGCCACGCGAGCTGACCGAGAACGAGATCCAGGGTGTTATCGACGCCTTCGTTGCCTCGACTGAGCGCGCCTTGAAGGCCGGTTTCAAGGTGGTGGAAATTCATGCTGCCCATGGCTACCTGTTGCACCAGTTCCTCTCGCCGCTGAGTAACCAACGCCGCGACGAGTACGGCAGCTGCTTCGAAAACCGCATCCGCCTGACCTTGCAAGTGGTGGAGGCCGTGCGCAAGGTCTGGCCGGCCGAGTTGCCATTGTTCGTGCGGGTATCGGCAACCGATTGGGTCGAAGATGGCTGGAACCCCGATGAAACCGTTGAACTGGCCCGACGTCTGCGAGGGTTGGGCGTAGACCTGATCGATGTGTCCTCTGGCGGGACCTCGGTAAACGCCGAAATCCCCACCGGCCCTGGCTATCAGACCCGCTTCGCCGAGCGCGTGCGCAAGGAATCGGAAATCGCCACCGGCACCGTGGGCATGATCACCGAACCGGCCCAGGCCGAGCATATTTTGCGCACCGGCCAGGCCGATATCATCTTCCTCGCCCGTGAACTGCTGCGCGACCCGTACTGGCCGCTGCATGCCGACGATGACCTGGGCGGCAACAAGGCGACCTGGCCTGCGCAATACCAGCGCGCGACCAGCCGGGCCAACCCGATTCACGAGTCGGATCTGCGGGACTGATCCAGGCCTTTACGCGGTTGTTGTAGGAACGCATGCGCGCACCTACAACAACCGCGTATGTTCAGCGGGCTAGTGCTTGATCATCACATGCCGCACGCAGGTGTAATCCTCAAGCCCATACATCGACATGTCCTTCCCATACCCTGAGTGCTTCTGCCCGCCATGGGGCATTTCACTGACCAGCATGAAGTGGGTATTCACCCAAGTGCAGCCGTACTGCAAGCGCGCCGCCAGGCGGTGGGCACGGCCTGTGTCGCGGGTCCATACCGATGAGGCCAGGCCGTAGTTGGAGTCGTTGGCCCATTCCAGCGCCTGCGCTTCATCGGTAAAGCGGGTGACCGATACCACTGGGCCGAACACTTCGTTGCGCACGATCTCGTCGTCCTGCTGGGCATCCGCCAGCACGGTCGGCTCGAAGAAGAAGCCGTCGCCGTCAATCGCCTTGCCACCGGTTACCAGGCGAATGTGCGGCTGGGCGATGGCCCGCTGCACCAGCCCGGCAACCTTGTCGCGGTGCTGGGCACTGATCAGCGGCCCCAGCTCGGTGTCCTCGGCCTCCTGCAAGCCCGGTTTCAGGCTCGCTACGGCTTCACCCAGGCGTTCGACAAAGCGCTCGTAGATACCGTCCTGCACATACAGGCGGCAGGCTGCGGTGCAGTCCTGGCCGGCGTTGTAGAAGCCGAAGGTGCGGATGCCATCGATGGCGGCGTCGATGTCGGCGTCGTCGAACACCAGCACAGGGGCCTTGCCACCCAGCTCCATGTGCATGCGCTTCACACTGTCGGCGGTGGCGCTGATGATGTGTGCACCCGTGGGGATCGAGCCGGTCAGCGACACCATGCGCACCTTTGGATGGTTGACCAGCGGGTTGCCGACGGTCTGGCCGCGGCCAAACAGAATGTTCAGTACACCCGGTGGCAGCAGGTCCTGGGCCAGCTCGCCCAGGCGCAGGGCCGTCAGCGGAGTCATTTCGGAGGGTTTGATCACCACGGTATTGCCGGCTGCCAGGGCCGGGGCGATCTTCCAGGCCAGCATCATCAATGGGTAGTTCCACGGGGCAATCGAGGCCACCACGCCCAGCGGGTCGCGGCGGATCATCGAGGTGTGGCCTGGCAGGTATTCGCCGGCCGCCAAGCCGCCCAGGCAACGCGCCGCACCGGCGAAGTAGCGGAACACATCGGCAATCGCCGGGATTTCGTCGTTCAGCGCGGCGCTCAGGGGCTTGCCGCAGTTCTGAGATTCCAGCCGGGCCAGTTCATCGCCGTGGGCTTCGATGGCGTCCGCCAGCGCCAGCAAGGTTTGCGAGCGGTCTTTGGGGCTGGTTTGCGACCAGCTGTCGAAAGCCTGGTCGGCGGCGCGCACGGCGCTGTCCACCTGGGCCTCGGTGGCTTCGTTGATCTGCGCCAGGGCGGTGCCCTGCGCCGGGTCGAGCACGGTCCAGGCGGGGCCTTGGCCCGCGACCAGTTGGCCATTGATCAGCATCTGCGTTTGCATCGGGGACTCCTCCAGGGTCATTTGCCACTGCCCGCGACGCTTTCGCCGCCACGGGTCAGGTAATAGGCGCCAAGGATTGGCAGCATGGTCACCAGCATCACCAGCATGGCGACCACGTTGGTCACCGGTACGTCACGCGGGCGGCTGAGTTGGTTGAGCAGCCAGATTGGCAGCGTGCGTTCGTGGCCGGCGGTGAAGGTGGTGACGATGATTTCATCGAACGACAGGGCAAAGGCCAGCATGCCGCCGGCCAGCAGCGCCGAACCGAGGTTGGGCAGGATGATGTAGCGGAAGGTCTGCCAGCCATCGGCGCCCAGGTCCATCGACGCTTCGATCAGGCTCTGCGAGGTGCGCCGCAGGCGGGCGATCACGTTGTTGTAGACGATCACCACGCAGAACGTGGCGTGGCCGACCACGATGGTGAACACACCAGGCTCGATCCCCAAGGTCTTGAACGCCGAGAGCAGGGCGATGCCGGTGATGATGCCGGGCAGGGCGATGGGCAGGATCAGCATCAGCGAAATGCTCTCCTTGCCGAAAAAGCTGCGCCGGTACAGCGCAGCCGAGGCTAGTGTGCCCAGTACCAGCGCGATCAGCGTGGCGAGGCAGGCCACCTGCAGTGACAGCTTGATTGCCTCCAGCACATCGGGCCGGGCGAAGGCCACGCCAATCCACTTCAGGGTGAAGCCCTTGGGCGGGAAGCTGAACGCGGCGTCTTCGGTGTTGAAGGCGTACAGAAAGATGATCAGGATCGGGAAGTGCAGGAACAGCAACCCGCCCCAGGCCGCCAGGCGCAGCCCCGGTGATGCTTTTTCAGAGTGCATCGAAGGCCCCCAGGCGCTTGACGATGGACAGGTACACCGCGATCAGCACGATGGGCACCAAGGTGAACGCGGCAGCCATCGGCATGTTGCCAATCGCCCCCTGCTGGGCATAGACCATGCTGCCGATGAAGTAGCCGGGCGGGCCGACCAGTTGCGGCACGATGAAGTCGCCCAGGGTGAGCGAGAAGGTAAAGATCGAGCCGGCGGCGATGCCGGGGATCGACAACGGCAGGATCACCTGCACGAACGTTTGCCCCGGCCGTGCGCCGAGGTCGGCCGAAGCTTGCAGCAGCGACGGTGGCAAGCGCTCCAGCGAGGCCTGGATGGGCAGGATCATGAACGGCAGCCAGATGTACACGAACACCAGAAAGCGCCCCAGGTGCGAGGTCGACAGCGTGCTGCCGCCCACGCCAGGCACCGCCAACACCGCCTGCAGCAGGGCATCCAGGTGCAACAACTGGACGAACCACTGGGCCACGCCGCCCTTGGCCAACAGCAGGGTCCAGGCATAGGTTTTGACGATATAGCTGGCCCACATCGGCATCATCACCGCGATGTAGAAAAACGCCTTGGTCTTGCCGCTGGTATAGCGCGCCATGTAGTAGGCGATGGGGAAGGCCAGCACCGCACTGGCCAGCGACACCGCCACTGCCATGCCCAGGGTGCGCAGGATGATGTCGAAGTTCGACGGGTTGAACAGCGCGGCGAAGTTGCCCAGGGTCAGGTCCGGGGTCACCGCCATGGTGAAATCGTCGAAGGTATAGAAACCCTGCCACAGCAGGTTCAGCAGCGAGCCCAGGTAGATTGCGCCGAACCAGGTCAGCGGCGGTATCAATAGCAGTGCCAGGTACAGGTTGGGGCGCCGGTACAGCAGGTTGGACAGGCCGCGCAGTGTGCTCATGTCAGCGGCCCTCGGTTTCCTGCAGCACCGTCATTGCCTCGCGGGGCCAGTGCGCCTGCAGCCGCTGCCCGGTCTGCCAGGCCTGTGCCTGCCAGCGGTCGTTGGCCTGGCTTACCGCCAGCAGTTGGCCGTTGTCCAATTGCAGCTCGTAGCGGGTGGCGCTGCCCTGGTACTGGATATCGCGCAACAGGCCGCTTACCTGCACTTCGTGGCTGGTGACCACAAGGTCGCCCAGGCGGATGTGCTCGGGACGGATGGAGAAGGGGGCCGGGCTGCCGTTGAGCTGCATGGCCAGCTCGCCACGTACCACGTTGGAGGTGCCGACGAATTCGGCGACGAAGGTGGTGGCGGGCTTCATGTACAGATTGCGCGGGGTGTCGACCTGTTCGATGCGGCCACGGTTGAACACCGCGACCCGGTCGGACATCGACAGCGCTTCGGTCTGGTCGTGGGTGACGAAGATAAAGGTGATGCCCAGCTGGCGTTGCAGCTTTTTCAGCTCCCCTTGCATCTGTTCGCGCAACTTCAGGTCCAGTGCGCCCAGCGGCTCGTCCAGCAGCAGCACGCGCGGCCGGTTGACCAGTGCACGGGCCAGGGCCACACGCTGGCGCTGGCCGCCAGACAGTTGCGCTGGTTTGCGCGTGCCGTAGCCGGCCAGGGCCACCATGGCCAGGGCTTCTTCGGCGCGACTATGGCGTTCGGCCTTGGCCACGCCCTTTACCTTCAGGCCATAGGCGATGTTGTCCAACACGTTCATGTGCGGGAACAGTGCGTAGTCCTGGAACACGGTGTTGACGTCACGTTGGTAGGGCGGCATGCCAGCGGCCTCCACCCCGTGGATGCGGATCGAACCGCTGGAGGGTTGTTCGAAGCCGGCGATCAGGCGCAGGCAAGTGGTCTTGCCCGAGCCGGAAGGGCCAAGCATGGAGAAGAACTCGCCATCGATGATATCGATGCTGACCTGGTCGACGGCCTTGACCTCGCCGAAGGTGCGGGAAACCTGGGTGAACTGGACGGCTAGGGGCATGCGTGGGCTCCGGGCAATGGGCTTGCTCCTGATCCTGCCTTTGCGCGGGTAAACCCGCGAAAAGGCAGGATCAGGCATTCAGGCAACCTCAGCGCCCACCCATGATTGCAATGTAGTCCTGGGTCCAGCGGCTATACGGCACGAACTTGCCGCCCTGGGCCTGTGGGGTTTTCCAGAAGGCAATCTTGTCGAAATTGTCGAAGCCATTGGTCTTGCAGCCCTCGGCGCCCAGCAATTGGCTGCCTGTACAGGCAGCCGGCACCGCCGGCAACGAGCCGAACCAGGCCGCCACGTCGCCCTGCACCTTCGGCTGCAGCGACCAGTCCATCCACTTGTAGGCGCAGTTGGGGTGCTTGGCCTCGGCGTGCAGCATGGTGGTGTCGGCCCAGCCGGTCGCACCCTCCTTGGGAATGGTCGAGGCCACTGGCTGGTTCTCGGCCTTCAGGCCATTGACCATGTAGCCCCATGAACTGGAGGCGACCACGCCTTCGTTCTTCACGTCGCTCATCTGCACCGTGGCGTCATGCCAGTAGCGGTGGATCAGCGGTTGCTGCTGGCGCAGCAGTTCCAGCACGGCCTTGTATTGCTCCTCGTTCAGTTCGTACGGGTCCTTGATACCCAGTTCGGGCTTGGCCGACTTCAAGTACAGGGCGGCGTCGGCGATGTAGATCGGCCCGTCATAGGCTTGCACGCGCCCCTTGTTCGGTTTGCCGTCAGGCAGGTCCTGCGGCTGGAACACAACGCTCCAGCTGGTTGGCGCCTGCTTGAAGGTATTGGTGTTGTACAGCAGCACGTTCGGCCCCCATTGATACGGGGTGCCATACACTTGCTTGTCGACCACGTACCAGCCGCCGTTCTGCAGGCGTGGGTCGATGTTTTTCCAGTTGGGGATCAAGGCGGTGTTGATCGGCTGTACGCGCTTGCCGACGATCAGCCGCAGCGAGGCGTCGCCCGAGGCGGTCACCAGGTCATAGCCGCCCTTGGTCATCAGGCTGACCATTTCGTCCGAGGTGGCGGCGGTTTTCACGCTGACCTTGCAGCCGGTTTCCTTCTCGAAACCGGTCACCCAGTCGTAGGCCTTGTCGCTTTCACCGCGCTCGATGTAGCCGGGCCAGGCGACGATGTCCAGGCGCCCCTCGCCGGCCCCCAGGGCCTTGGGCGGTTCGGCGGCCTGCAGGCTGGCGCTGGCCAGCACGGCGCCAGTCATGGCGCCGAGCAATGCGGTCTTGTGCACTGACATGGTGTTCCCTCTTCTTGGCGATCTTGTTCGGGGCAGTCATCAAGCAAGCGGTGAAGCAATCGTTATAAGCGTAGTGCGCGGGTGCGAGGTATTGGCGATATCGAGTCTAGTTGGCTTTTTGCCAGCTAACGCAACATCCGGAAGCAAATCCCTGCATGGCGTGTGCTGCGCCAAGCCTTACTCTGGCGCTTGAATCTTCTTACGTGGAGACACGCGCATGAATACTCGGGGTTTGCTTGATCAGCTCCTCAAGTCCGGCCAGCAATTGCTTGAAAAACAAGGCGGCGCCAACAAGCCTGGCGGCGCGTCAGGCGGGCTTGGCGGGCTGTTGTCTGGAGCAGGCGGCGGCCTGTTGGGTGGGGGGGCGCTGGGCTTGTTGCTGGGGAACAAGAAGGCGCGCAAGTACGGCGGCAAGGCTCTGACTTACGGTGGCTTGGCCGCGCTGGGCGTGTTGGCCTACAAAGCTTACGGCAACTGGCAGGCCAATCAGCGGGTAGCTGCAAGCGAGCCGCAAACCGTCGACCGCCTGCCGCCGGCCCAGGTCGAGCAGCACAGCCAGGCGGTGCTGAGGGCGCTGGTGGCAGCGGCCAAGTCCGATGGCCATATCGACGAGCGCGAGCGGGCGTTGATCGAGGGCGAGTTCACCCGCCTGGACAGCGACCGCGAATTGCAGCACTGGCTGCATGCCGAGTTGAACAAGCCGCTGGACCCGGCTGAAGTGGCCCGCGCCGCGCAAACGCCGGAGATGGCTGCCGAGATGTACCTGGCCAGCGTGATGATGGTCGACGAGGAAAACTTCATGGAGCGGGCCTACCTGGACGAGCTGGCCCGTCAGTTGCGCCTGGACCCAGGCTTGCGCCAGGCGCTGGATAGCCAGGCGCGGCTTGCCGCAGGTTAGTGATCGGGGCCGCGCAGCGGCCCCAATTGCCTTTGCCCAAATGGCGTGTCCATCCGCACTGCTGCCTGTTTACCCTTCACTTCACCCGCAAAACCGTAAGGCCTCTAGGCTATACTTCGGCGATTTTTCCCGCTCGTTGTGAATTCCTGAGGGCTGAATGTGAAAAACTGGACCTTGCGCCAACGGATCCTGGCAAGTTTCGCCGTGATCATCGCCATCATGCTGCTGATGATCGTGGCCGCCTATTCGCGGTTGGTGACCATCGAAACCGCCGAAGAGGCGGTAGGGACCGACAGCATTCCCGGGGTCTACTACAGCTCGATGATCCGCAGCGCCTGGGTCGATAGCTACGTCACCAGCCAGCAACTGGTGGGCCTGTCCAACCACCGTGAAATCACTTCGGCCGACATGGAGCTGTTCAAAAGCTTCGAAGACCGGCTCAAGCAACACATGGCCAGCTACCAGGCCACCATCCAGGACAAGGATGATCAAACCCGCTTCGACAACTTCGTGCAGTTGGAAGAGGGCTACCTGAAGATCGTCAACCAGGTGCTGGATACTTACCGCCAGCACAACTACGCCGAAGCCGAACGGCTGATCATCGAAGTGCTGACCCCGGCCTGGGTAGATGGGCGCAAGCACTTGAATGAAGTGATCGAGAACAACCGGGCATCAGCCGACGCCGCCACCAACGAGATCGTCAGCGCCGTGAGCACGGCCAAGGGCAGCATGGTCGTTTCGCTGCTGCTGGCAATCGTTGCCGCTGGCATCTGCGGCTTGCTGCTGATGCGCGCCATCACCGCGCCCATGCAACGTATCGTGCATGCCCTCGACAAGCTGCGCTCGGGCGACCTGAGCATGCGCCTGAGCCTGGACCGCAAGGACGAGTTCGGTGCCATCGAAAGCGGTTTCAACGAGATGGCCGAAGCACTGGCCAACCTGGTAGCCCAGGCGCAACGCTCGTCGGTGCAGGTGACCACCTCGGTTACCGAAATTGCCGCCACGTCCAAGCAACAGCAGGCCACCGCCACCGAAACGGCCGCCACCACCACCGAAATCGGCGCCACCTCGCGAGAAATCGCCGCCACTTCGCGCGACCTGGTGCGCACCATGACCGAAGTGACGACCGCCGCTGACCAGGCTTCCAGCCTGGCAGGCTCCGGGCAGCAGGGCCTGGCGCGCATGGAAGAGACCATGCACCAGGTGATGGGCGCAGCCGATCTGGTCAACGCCAAGCTTGGCATCCTCAACGAGAAAGCCAGCAACATCACCCAGATGGTGGTCACCATCGTCAAGGTTGCCGACCAGACCAACCTGCTGTCGCTCAACGCCGCCATCGAGGCAGAAAAGGCCGGCGAATATGGTCGCGGCTTTGCCGTGGTCGCCACCGAAGTGCGCCGCCTGGCCGACCAGACCGCCGTCGCCACCTACGACATCGAGCAGATGGTGCGCGAGATCCAGTCGGCCGTGTCGGCTGGGGTCATGGGCATGGACAAGTTCTCCGAAGAAGTGCGCCGCGGCATGTTCGAAGTACAACAGGTGGGCGAGCAGCTCAGCCAGATCATCCACCAGGTGCAGGCCCTGGCACCGCGCGTGCTGATGGTCAACGAAGGCATGCAGGCCCAGGCCACCGGTGCCGAGCAGATCAACCAGGCGCTGGCCCAGCTCAGCGATGCCAGCACCCAGACCGTCGAGTCGCTGCGCCAGGCCAGTTTTGCCATCGATGAGCTAAGCCAGGTGGCCGCGGGCCTGCGTGGCGGCGTGTCGCGCTTCAAAGTCTGACCGCGATGAACGACTTGCAACCGCGCCCCGCGCGGGCGAAAAACGCCAAGGGGGCGTTGTACCTGCAGTTTCGCATCAGGGCGCAGCGTTTTGCCCTGAGCGTGCACGAGGTGATCGAGGTGTTGCCGCGTCAGCCGCTCAAGCCGATTGCCCAGGCACCTGCCTGGGTCGCCGGTATCCTCGCTCATCGTGGCCAGCTGGTGCCGGTGATCGACCTTGCCGCGCTGAGCTTTGGCCAGCCAGCGGCGCAGCGCACCAGCACCCGCCTGGTGTTGGTGCACTACCGTGGCAGCCTGCAGCTTGGTTTGATTCTGGAGCAGGCCACCGAAACCCTGCGTTGCCAACCCGACGAGTTTCAGCCCTATGGGGTGGACACCGGCGATGCGCCTTATCTGGGCCCGGTGCGCCAGGATGCCCAGGGCATGCTGCAGCGCATCGAAGTCAATGACCTGCTGCCCGACGCTGTGCACGAATTGCTGTACACGCAAGACCCGACAGGGATGCCTACATGAACGAACAGCGTTTCTTCCGCTTCTTGCGCGAGCGCATTGGCCTGGACGTGGAGTCGGTGGGCGCGCCCATGGTCGAGCGCGCACTGCGCCAGCGCTGCGTGGCTGCAGGCGCGATGGACCTGGACGATTACTGGCTGCGCCTGCAGCAGTCGGCGGATGAGCAACAGGCGCTGATCGAAGCGGTGATCGTCCCGGAAACCTGGTTTTTCCGTTACCCCGAATCCTTCACTGCGCTGGCCAGCCTGGCCCATAAACGCCTGGCCCAGCTGGCGGGTGCACGCCCATTGCGCCTGCTCAGCCTGCCGTGCTCGACCGGCGAGGAGCCGTATTCGCTGGCCATGGCCTTGCTCGACGCTGGCATCGCGCCAGGGGCATTGCTGATTGATGCTATGGACATCAGCCCCAGTTCGGTAGCCAAGGCAAGGCTGGCCGTGTATGGGCGCAATGCCTTTCGTGGCAGCGAACTGGGCTTTCGTGAGCGCTACTTCGATGCCCTCGACGAAGGCCATCGCCTGCATGAACGGGTACGCCAGCAAGTCAGCCTGCAGGTGGGCAACGTGCTTGACCCGGCGTTGGCCAGCCGCGATGGCCTGTATGACTTCGTGTTCTGTCGCAACCTGTTGATTTATTTCGACGTGCCGACCCAGCAGCGTGTGTTCGAGGTGCTCAAACGCCTGCTGCATCCGCAGGGTGTGCTGTTCATCGGCCCGGCCGAGGGCAGCTTGCTGGCACGCCTGGGCATGCGTCCGCTGGGGATCCCCCAGTCGTTTGCCTATGTGCGTCAGGAAGGCGACAGCGCCCCGATGGACGTGGTACCCGCCCAGCCGGTGAAGCGAACGTTGGCGACGTTGCCCACAGCGGGGTATCCACCGCCCAGCGCGCCGTTGCCACCGCCGCTGCGAGTGTTGCCTGTGGCGGCCAGGCCGGCGCCGGCCCGCGAGCACAAGCACGAGGGGGCCAGTGAGTTGCTGGCCAGCATTGCCCGCCTGGCCAATGCCGGTGCCAGCGAGCAGGCCCGGGGCGAGTGCCAGCGCTACCTGGGCCAGTACCCGCCGTCGGCGCAGGTGTACTACTGGCTGGGGCTGCTCAGTGATACCGAAGGCGATGCGCAGCAGGCGCTGACCCACTACCGCAAGGCCCTGTACCTGGAACCACAGCACCCCGAGGCGCTGGTGCACCTGGCGGCCTTGCTGGCGGCCCAGGGTGACCTGGCCGGTGCCCGGCGCCTGCAGGAACGGGCGGCGCGGGCTGGCCGGGAGTCTGAACGATGAACAGTGAATCCGCGATGCAGTTGCTGGCCGAGGATGACGCGCACATCGACGACTGCTGGAACCGCATTGGCGTGCATGGCGACAAGCAGTGCCCGCTGCTGGAGCAGCATGTTCATTGCCGCAATTGCGAGGTGTATGCCGCCGCGGCCACGCGTTTGCTCGACCGCTATGCGCTGATGCAGGATCACCAGGCTGCAGTAGCGCAGCCGGTCGAAGAAAACACCGGCCGCTCCATGCTGCTGTTCCGCCTGGGCGAAGAGTGGCTGGCGCTGGCTACCGCCTGCCTGGCCGAGATCGCCCCGTTGCAGGCGGTGCATTCGCTGCCGCATCAGCGCTCGCGGCTGCTGCAGGGGGTTGCCAATGTGCGCGGTGCGTTGGTGCCGTGCCTGTCACTGGCTGACTTGCTGGGTGTGCAAGCCGGTACCGCCGAGCAACGTGGCGGCCGGGCGATGCCACGCATGCTGATTCTGGCCGCCGAAGGTGGGCCGGTGGTGATGGCCGTCGAGGAAATCGACGGTATTCACCGGCTCGACCCACTGTTGCTTGGCAGCGGCCAGGACGCCACACGCTTCACCGCCGCAGTCCTGCAGTGGCGCGGCCGCAGTGTGCGGGTGCTGGACGATCAACACTTACTGTCTGCCGTGCAGCGGAGCTTGTCATGACCCCAGAGCAAATGCGCGACGCATCGTTGCTCGAACTGTTCAGCCTGGAGGCCGAGGCGCAGACCCAGGTGCTCAGTGCCGGCCTGATGGCATTGGAGCGCAATCCCACCCAGGCCGACCAGCTCGAGGCCTGCATGCGCGCCGCCCACTCGCTCAAGGGGGCCGCGCGCATCGTCGGGGTGGATGCGGGCGTCAGTGTCGCCCATGTCATGGAGGATTGCCTGGTAGCGGCCCAGGAAGGCCGTCTGCGGCTGACCGCCGAGCATATCGATGCACTCTTGCAAGGCACCGACCTGCTGATGCGCATCGCCACGCCAGGCGATGCCGGCGCGCAGGCGACCTTGCCGGTGTTTCTTGCGCAAATGGCCAACCTGCTTGACCCAGGCGCTGCTGCCATTCCTGCGGCGCCGTTGGTGGCACCCGTGCTGCCGGAGCCACCCCCGGCAACCCCGACGTCGGCCCCGTTGGTGGTGCCAGCCGAACCGCCGGAACCAGAGCCCGAGCCCCAGCCGGCCCTGCGGCGCAAGGCCGGCAAGCGCGCCGGGGAAGGTGCCGAGCGGGTACTGCGTGTTACCGCCGACCGCCTCAATAGCCTGCTCGACCTGTCCAGCAAGTCGCTGGTGGAAACCCAGCGGCTCAAGCCTTACCTGGCCACCCTGCAGCGCCTCAAACGCATGCACGGCCAAGGCATGCAGGCGCTCGATGGCTTGCGTATGCAGCTGGAAGACAGTGGCCAGCGCAGCGAGGTGCTCGAAGCCCTGGCGCAAACCCAGCGCCTGCTGGCGGAAACCCAGCAGATCCTGCAGCAACAGGCTGCGGACCTGGACGAATTCGGCTGGCAGGCCAGCCAGCGTGCACAATTACTGTATGACACGGCTCTGGCTTGCCGAATGCGGCCGTTTGCCGACGTGCTGACTGGGCAGAGCCGCATGGTCCGTGACCTGGGCCGCTCGCTGGGCAAACCGGTGCGCTTGGTGGTGGAAGGGGAGAAAACCCAGGTCGACCGCGATGTGCTGGAAAAACTCGAAGCACCGCTGACCCACTTGTTGCGCAATGCCGTCGACCACGGCATCGAACTGCCCGAGCGGCGCCTGCTGGCGGCCAAGCCGGACGAGGGGGAGATCCGCCTGAGGGCGTCGCACCAGGCCGGCATGCTCAGCCTGGAGCTGATCGACGATGGCGCTGGCATCGACCTGGAGCGCTTGCGCAGCAGCATCGTCGAGCGTGCCCTGTCGCCGGCCGACACGGTGGCGCGGATGAGTGAAGCGGAGCTGCTGACGTTCCTGTTCCTGCCCGGTTTCAGCCTGCGCGACAAGGTTACCGAAGTGTCCGGGCGCGGCGTGGGGCTGGATGCGGTGCAGCACATGATCCGCGAGCTGCGCGGCTCGATCGAGCTGACTCAGGTGGCGGGGCAGGGGTGTCGCTTCCATTTGCAGGTGCCACTGACCCTGTCGGTGGTGCGCAGCCTGGTGGTCGAGGTGGGCGGTGAGGCTTACGCTTTCCCGCTGGCTCATATCGAACGCACGCTGGAAGTGACCGCCGAACAGATCGTGCAGATCGAAGGGCGTCAGCACTTCTGGCACGAAGGTCGGCATATTGGCTTGGTGGCCGCCAGCCAGTTGCTCAACCGCCCGGCCGGGCAAAGCGACGAAGCCAGCCTGCGGGTGGTGGTGATCCGTGAGCGCGAGCAGCTGTACGGCGTGGCCGTGGAGCGGCTGGTGGGCGAACGGGTGCTGGTGGTGATGCCCCTCGACCCACGGCTGGGCAAGGTACAGGACATTTCCTCCGGTGCCTTGCTCGATGATGGCTCGGTGGTGCTGATCGTCGATGTCGAAGACTTGCTGCGGTCGGTGGAAAAACTGCTCAGCACCGGTAGCCTGGAGCGCATCGAGCGCGGCAGCAGCGGTGCCCGTGGGGTGGCCCGCAAGCGCATCCTGGTGGTCGACGATTCGCTGACCGTGCGCGAACTGCAGCGCAAGCTGTTGGGTAACCGTGGCTACGACGTGGCAGTGGCAGTCGATGGCATGGACGGCTGGAACGCCCTGCGCGGTGAGGACTTCGACTTGCTGATTACCGACATCGACATGCCGCGCATGGACGGCATCGAGCTGGTCACCCTGGTGCGTCGCGACCAGCGGCTGCAGTCGTTGCCGGTGATGGTGGTGTCCTACAAAGACCGTGAGGAAGACCGACGGCGTGGTCTGGATGCTGGCGCGGACTACTATTTGGCGAAAGCCAGTTTCCACGACGATGCGTTGCTGGATGCTGTAGTCGAGCTGATCGGAGGTGCTCAGGGATGAAGATCGCCATCGTCAATGACATGCCCATGGCCGTGGAGGCGTTACGCCGGGCAGTGGCCTTCGAGCCCGCGCACCAGGTGGTGTGGGTGGCCAGCAATGGTGCCGAGGCGGTGCAGCGCTGCTGCGAACAACTGCCCGACCTGATTCTCATGGACCTGATCATGCCGGTGATGGACGGTGTCGAGGCGACCCGGCGGATCATGGCCGAAACCCCGTGCGCCATCGTCATCGTCACGGTCGACCGCAAGCAAAACGTGCACCGGGTGTTCGAGGCCATGGGCCATGGCGCTCTCGATGTGGTCGACACCCCGGCGTTGGGTGCTGGCGATGCCCGCGAAGCGGCGGCCCCCCTGCTGCGCAAAATCCTCAATATCGGCTGGCTGGTCGGTCAGCAGCGTGCCCCAGCCGCAAGGCCGGTAGCCGCTCCGCTGCGCGAGGCTTCGCAGCGTCGCGGGCTGGTGGCAATTGGCTCGTCGGCGGGCGGCCCGGCGGCGCTCGAAGTGTTGCTCAAGAGCTTGCCGGCAGCGTTTCCGGCGGCCGTCGTGCTGGTCCAGCATGTGGACCAGGTGTTTGCCGCAGGCATGGCCGAATGGCTCAGCAGCGCAGCCGGCCTGCCGGTGCGCCTGGCCCGTGAAGGTGAACCGCCGCAGCCAGGGCAGGTGTTGCTGGCGGGGACCAACCACCACATTCGCCTGCTACAGAACGGCCAACTGGCCTACACTGCCGAGCCTGTCAATGAAATCTACCGGCCCTCGATCGATGTGTTCTTCGAGAGTGTGGCACGTTACTGGAATGGTGATGCCGTGGGCGTGCTGCTCACCGGCATGGGCCGTGACGGTGCCCAAGGCCTGAAGCTGATGCGTCAGCAGGGCTTTTTGACCATTGCCCAGGACCAGGCCAGCAGCGCGGTGTACGGCATGCCCAAAGCTGCTGCGGCCATTGATGCCGCAGTGGAAATTCGCCCGCTGGAACGCATAGCCGGGCGCTTGACGGACTTTTTCGCAAAATGACGAAACGTATTGAATCACGCCGCAAGGCCGGTAGTGATCGGGTGAACAGGTATGAATGACTTACCGATCGAAGGTTTCGCGACCACCAACGAGAACTCGGCGATGGTGCTGTTGGTCGACGATCAGGCAATGATCGGCGAAGCGGTGCGGCGTGGTCTGGCCAATGAGGACAACATCGACTTCCACTTCTGTGCCGACCCGCACCAGGCGGTGCTTCAGGCCATGCGCATCAAGCCTACGGTCATTCTCCAGGACCTGATCATGCCTGGCCTGGACGGTTTGACCCTGGTGCGCGAGTACCGCAACAACCCGGCGACCCAGGACATTCCGATCATCGTCCTGTCGACCAAGGAAGACCCACTGGTCAAGAGCGCGGCGTTTGCCGCCGGGGCCAACGATTACCTGGTCAAGCTGCCGGACACTATCGAACTGGTGGCGCGTATCCGCTACCACTCGCGCTCCTACCTGACGCTGCTGCAGCGCGACGAGGCCTACCGCGCCTTGCGCGTCAGCCAGCAGCAACTGCTCGATTCCAACCTGATGCTGCAGCGGCTGATGAACTCCGATGGCCTGACCGGGCTGTCCAACCGCCGCCATTTCGACGAGTACCTGGAGCTGGAATGGCGCCGGGCGATGCGTGAACAGCAGCAGCTGTCGTTGCTGATGATCGACGTGGACTACTTCAAGGCCTATAACGACAGCTTCGGCCACCTGGCCGGCGACGAGGCCTTGCGCCAGGTGGCCGAAGCCATTCGTGGCTCGTGCTCGCGGCCGACCGACCTGCCGGCACGCTATGGCGGTGAAGAGTTCGCCCTGGTGCTGCCCAACACCTCACCAGGCGGGGCACGCCTGGTGGCCGAAAAGCTGCGCCAGACCGTGCTTGGCCTGGGCATCCCGCATACTGCGCCGGTGGCCGAATCGTTCCTGACCGTGAGCATTGGCCTGGCTACCCAGACCCCGGCCGTCGGCAGCCATTGCCGGCAGCTGATCTCGGCAGCGGACAAAGGCCTGTACCAAGCCAAGAACAGCGGGCGTAACCAGGTTGGCATCGCCTGAGCAGGATTGCGCGGACCGTGTAGGCGCGGTGCAGCTTTCTGAACAGACTACCGCCCGGCGGGTCTGCCGCCATGCTGCGGACTCGGTTATACTCGCAGGCTTTTCACCGAATTCGTGCGAGTAGCCAGCCCATGGAAATCCAACCGATCCTGAACACCATCAAGGACCTCACCGAGCGTTCCCAGTCCATTCGGGGGTATCTTTGACTACGATCACAAGCATGACCGCCTGATCGAAGTCAACCGCGAGCTGGAAGACCCCAACGTCTGGAACAAGCCCGAGTACGCCCAGGCCCTGGGCCGCGAGCGTGCCATGCTGGCGCAGGTGGTCGAGACCCTGGACAAATTGTCCAACGGCCTGGGTGACTGCCAGGACCTGCTCGACATGGCCGTCGAGGAAAATGACGAAAACGCCGTCGGCGACGTCGTGGCCGAGCTGGAAGAGCTGGAAGAAAACCTGGCCAAGCTTGAGTTCCGTCGCATGTTCAGCGGCGAGATGGACATGAACAACGCCTACCTGGACATCCAGGCCGGCTCTGGTGGTACCGAAGCGCAGGACTGGGCCAACATCCTGCTGCGCATGTACCTGCGCTGGGCTGACAAGCGCGGTTTCGACGCCACCATCATCGAGCTTTCCGAAGGTGAAGTCGCCGGCATCAAGGGCGCCACCGTGCACATCAAGGGCGAGTACGCCTTCGGCTGGCTGCGTACCGAAATCGGTGTGCACCGCCTGGTGCGCAAGAGCCCGTTCGACTCCGGTGCCCGTCGCCACACCTCGTTCTCGGCAGTGTTCGTGTCGCCCGAAATCGACGACAAGGTCGAGATCGAGATCAACCCGTCCGACCTGCGCATTGACACCTACCGCTCCTCCGGTGCCGGTGGTCAGCACGTGAACACCACCGACTCGGCCGTACGTATCACCCACGTACCGACCAACACCGTGGTGGCGTGCCAGAACGAACGCTCCCAGCACGCCAACAAAGACACCGCCATGAAAATGCTGCGGGCCAAGTTGTACGAGCTGGAAATGCAGAAGCGCAACGCCGCATCGCAGGCGCTGGAAGACAGCAAGTCGGACATCGGCTGGGGCCACCAGATCCGTTCCTACGTACTGGATGACTCGCGCATCAAAGACCTGCGCACAGGCGTAGAGCGCAGCGACTGCCAGAAAGTGCTGGACGGCGACCTCGACCAGTACCTGGAAGCAAGCCTCAAGCAAGGGCTGTAAGCCGCACTCCACTGCCGCGATACCTGGCTGCCCGCCGGTATCGCGTGCCCTGCCCGAAAAGGGCAACGAATACCTGATGGAAAGAATGACGACATGAGCGACCTCAAGACCGAATCGCAAGACCTGCAACAGGAAGAAAATGCCCTGATCGCCCTGCGCAAGGAAAAACTTGCCGCCGAGCGCGCCAAGGGCAACGCCTTCCCCAACGACTTCCGTCGCGACAGCTACTGCAACGACCTGCAGAAACAGTACGCGGACAAGACCAAGGAAGAGCTGGAAGCAGCCGCGATCCCGGTCAAGGTTGCCGGCCGTATCATGCTCAACCGTGGCTCGTTCATGGTTATCCAGGACATGACTGGCCGTATCCAGGTCTACGTCAACCGCAAAACCCTGCCCGAAGAAACCCTGGCTGCGGTCAAGACTTGGGACCTGGGCGACATCATCAGTGCCGAAGGCACCCTGGCCCGTTCCGGCAAGGGCGACCTGTACGTCGAAATGACCAATGTGCGCCTGTTGACCAAGTCGCTGCGCCCGCTGCCCGACAAGCACCACGGCCTGACCGACACCGAGCAGCGCTACCGTCAGCGTTACGTCGACCTGATGGTCAACGAAGAAACCCGCCACACCTTCCGTGTGCGTTCGCAGGTGATCTCGCACATCCGCAAGTTCCTCATCGAGCGTGACTTCCTCGAAGTCGAAACGCCGATGCTGCAGACCATTCCAGGCGGCGCGGCGGCCAAGCCGTTCGAAACTCACCACAACGCCCTGGACATGGCCATGTTCCTGCGCATCGCGCCGGAGCTGTACCTCAAGCGCCTGGTGGTGGGTGGCTTTGAAAAGGTGTTCGAGATCAACCGCAACTTCCGTAACGAAGGCGTTTCGACTCGTCACAACCCTGAATTCACCATGCTCGAGTTCTACCAGGCCTACGCTGACTACCGCGACAACATGGACCTCACCGAGGAACTGTTCCGTGAGCTGGCGCAGCTGGTACTGGGCAGCACCGACGTGCCGTACGGTGACAAGGTGTTCCACTTTGGCGAGCCGTTCGTGCGCCTGTCGGTGTTCGACTCGATCCTCAAGTACAACCCCGAGCTGACCGCTGCCGACCTGCAGGACGTCGACCGCGCCCGCGACATCGCCAAGAAGGCCGGTGCCAAGGTGCTGGGCCACGAAGGCCTGGGCAAGCTGCAGGTGATGATTTTCGAAGAACTGGTCGAGCACAAGCTGGAGCAGCCGCACTTCATTACCGAGTACCCGTTCGAAGTGTCGCCGCTGGCCCGTCGTAACGACGACAACCCAGCCGTTACCGACCGCTTCGAGCTGTTCATCGGTGGCCGTGAAATCGCCAACGCCTACTCCGAGCTCAACGATGCCGAAGACCAGGCCGAGCGCTTCTTGGCCCAGGTGGCCGAGAAGGACGCCGGTGACGACGAAGCCATGCACTACGACGCCGACTTCGTGCGTGCACTGGAGTACGGCATGCCGCCGACCGCCGGTGAGGGTATCGGCATCGACCGCCTGGTGATGCTGCTGACCAACTCGCCGTCGATCCGCGACGTGATCCTGTTCCCGCACATGCGTCCGCAGGCCTGAGTGATTTGAACGAGCCGCCTTTCGAGGCGGCTTTTTCTTGCCTGAAGCTTTATGTTGTTTGTACTGGCCTCTTTGCGGGCACGCCCGCAAAGAGGCCGGCACTGATGAAACGTTGTCCAATGAGGTATACCCGTGACACCCGCCATGCCTGACCAGGGCGCCGCCGGCATTGCCACCGCCGTCGCCGAAAGCGTGCAATACCAAGGGCGCAAGACTGCCCGCCAAGGCAGCGAACAGCGTCGCCAGCTGATCCTAGACGCCGCCATGCGCATCGTCGTGCGCGATGGTGTACGCGGCGTGCGCCACCGCGCAGTGGCCGCCGAGGCTGGTGTGCCATTGTCGGCCACCACCTACTACTTCAAGGACATCGAGGACCTGCTCACCGATACCTTCGCCCAGTACGTCGAGCGGAGCGCGGCCTACATGGCCAAGCTGTGGGCCAACACCGAGGTGGTGTTGCGCCAGTTGCTGGCCCAGGGCGATGGCAGCCAGCAGGCACGGGCGCGGTTGGCCGACGAAGTGGCGCGCATGACCGCTGACTATGTGCAGCGGCAACTGCTGAACCGCCGTGACTTCCTGATGGCCGAGCAGGCCTTCCGCCAGGAGGCGCTGCTTTGCCCGCGCCTGGCCGAGCTGGTGTGCGCCCATGAGCAGATCCTGTTGCACGGCACCCGGCAATTGCTGCAGGTAGTGGGTTCGCGGCAACCGGAACAGGACGCCCAGATGTTGACGGCGATTATCGAGCAGATGGAATATCAGGGCCTGCTCAAGGATGCGAATGCGCAAGCCGATGGGCAGATGCTCGCTATGCTTACCCGATACCTGCAGCTTGTGCTGGCATCGGCCTGAGCCGAGATCGACTTTTCAAGGAGAACCTGATGAAAGCCTGGCGTGTGGTGTTGTTGACTCTGTCATTCCTGCTGCTGGGCGGTTGTCTGGTGACCTTCCATGAGCCATTGCCCAGCAACCAGGCGGCGCCCAAGGCCCTGCTCGGCAAGTGGAGCAGCAAGGACGCCTGGGGCGAGCCGCTGAAGCTGACCATCAGCCGCAGTGGTGGCGATGCCTACAAGGCAGTGGCCACGGCCAAGGGCAAGGCCCCTGAAGAATACGTGTTCACTGTGTCGCGCCACGGCAACCGCTGGTACCTGTCGGCTGGTGTGCCCAAGCGCCTGGGTGGCAACTTCCTGATTGGCGGTTTCGACATCGTCGATGGCAAGGAACTGGTGGTCTACAACCTGGATGTCGAGCAGGTGCAGCAGGCGGTGGACAAGAAAGAACTGACCGGGCGTAGCACCGAGGTGCCAGAAGACAACGGCGATGGCGTGTTGATCGACAGCCCGTCGGCGCGGGTGCTGGCGTATCTGGACGACCCGGCCAACTCCGACCTGTTCGTCGAGGTGGCGCGGTTCCAGCGCTCCGGCAAATGACCGTGTTGGCTTCCTCGCGGGCAGGTTTCTTGTACTAGAAAGGAGTCCCCGGTGGACGAATACCAGCAAACCATCCGCGCCCTGTCCGACCGCATCGTCGCGGCGCAGACCCCGATCCGGGTCCTGGACGCGGTGAAGTGGGACGACAACATTCGCCAGGGCTTCCTCAAGGCCAAGGGCAAGGAGCCGCCGGCGGTTGACCGCGCCTACTACCAGTCGCGCCCGCTGTCGTTCGACTCCAGCGCGGTCAAGGCCGAGTTTCAGGGCATCGAGCGCGACATCATTCGCCAGCTCGGCCAGTTCAACCCGGTTGGGCAGATCATGAAGCGTATGTGCCGCGAGTACCGCATGGTCGTGCGCATGCTCGAAGCGCGCGGCACCGAGGACTTCGGGTTGATCTCCCAGGAGCTGTACGGCGCGGCCTCGGATGCCTTCCACGCCGGTGACCCGACCCTGGCCGACCTCGGCATGATGTTCTCAGACTACCTGAACAACATTGACGGCCGTGGCGACCTCAAGGACGAACCCAAGAATCTGACGGCCAAGGAGGCCGTGGACATTCTCCAGCGCCGGCTGAACAAGGTGTTCGGCGAGGCCGAGGAAACCATTCGCGTATTCGAGTCTGACGGCATCGTCGCCGATGCTGCGGCCGGTGCCGACTACATCAAGGTGCGCGCCGACGCCATGTTCAACGTCCGCGACGTGCGCGCCCTGGAGGTGCACGAAGGGCTGGTGCACGTGGGCACCACACTGAATGGCCAGAACCAGCCTATCTGTACCTTTCTGGCCAAGGGCCCGCCCTCGTCGACGGTGACCCAGGAAGGCCTGGCCATCCTCATGGAAGTGATCGCCTTTGCGTCCTACCCCAGCCGCTTGCGCAAGCTCACCAACCGCACCCGCGCGATCCACATGGTCGAGGAGGGCGCCGATTTCCTCCAGGTGTTCAACTTCTTCCGCGAGCAGGGCTTCGAGATGGCGCAGAGCTACAGCAACGCCAGCCGGGTGTTCCGCGGCTCGGTGCCCAATGGCCTGCCATTCACCAAGGACTTGTCCTATCTCAAGGGCTTCATCATGGTTTACAACTACATTCAGTTGGCCGTGAAGAAGGGCAAGCTCGAACAGATCCCGTTGCTGTTCTGTGGCAAGACCACCCTGGAAGACATGCGCACCCTGCGTCAGCTGGTCGAGGAGGGTTTGGTCGAGCCACCCAAGTACCTGCCCGAACAGTTCCGCGACCTTAACGCGCTGTCGGCCTGGATGTGCTTCTCCAACTTCCTCAACCACCTGAGCCTGGATCGTATTGAAGCCGACTACGCGAACATTCTCTGAGTGCTGCCGCCTGCTGGCCCTGGGCTTGGTTCTGCTGGGGCTTGGCGGCTGCAGCAGCCTGCTGTTCTACCCCGAGCGTGGCCAGGCCTTCACCCCTGAGCGGGCCAAGCTGGCGTATCGCGATGTCACCCTGAACACTGCTGATGGCGTGCGCCTGCACGGCTGGTGGCTGCCGGCCAAGGCCGGGGTCGATGTCAAAGGCACGGTGCTGCACCTGCATGGAAACGGCGGCAACCTGCCTGGACACCTGGGGGGGAGCTACTGGCTGCCGGAGCAGGGTTACCAGGTGTTGATGATCGATTATCGCGGCTACGGCTTGTCCCAGGGCCAGCCGAGCCTGCCGGACGTGTACCAGGACATTGCCGCCGCCATGGTTTGGCTGAACCAGGCACCCGAGGTAAAGGGCAAGCCACTGGTACTGCTGGGGCAGAGCCTGGGTGGCGCCATGGCCATTCATTATCTGGCGGCCCACCCTGAGCAGCGCCAGCGCTTCAGCGCGCTGGTGTTCGATGGCGTGCCGGCCAGTTACCGCGAGGTGGGGCGCTATGCCCTCAGCACCTCGTGGATGACTTGGCCGCTGCAGGTGCCGCTGTCGTGGCTGGTGCCGGACGGCGACAGCGCGATCCGTTCGATCGAGCAGCTGAGCAGCCCGCCCAAACTGTTCTTCCACAGCATCGACGACAACCTGGTGCCGATGGACAACGGCATTCGCCTGTACCAGCACGCACCAGCACCAAGGGTGCTGCAACTGACCCGAGGCGGCCATGTACAGACCTTCGCTGACCCGACCTGGCGCCAGGTGATGCTGCGTTTCCTTGATGACCCCAGCCATTTCAACGGCCTGCGGCGGCTTGCCGAAGTGCCCAATTTCCCTGACGAGAAGAACAAGCAATGAGTGAAGAACGCAACGCCATCCCGCTGATCCTGACCGGCATCGGTAGCATCATCGTGACGGTGGGGGCTTTGTGGTACTACGGTTACCTGCATTTCGCCAAACCCGAGGATGCCCTGTTGCTGCAGGACTTCACCATGCTCAAGACCATCCCCGGCGAAGACTACAAGGTGTCGCTGGACCCGGCGGCGCAGGTGGCCCAGTGTGTGGACGGCGTGCTGGTGCTGTTCGACACCCAGCAAAAAGGCCTGACCGGCGTGCTGGTGGACAACCGCAAGCGCGCCGTGCGTTGCATGGGCGAGGAAACCCCACAGCAGGTGCAGTGATGTTGCCTGTATCGGCCCCGTAGCGGGCGTGCCCGCGAGAGGTCGGAACAGGCAAAAGAAAGCCCCGCGTCGATCGCGGGGCTTGTCATTTCAGCTGGCCAGTCTTACTGCTGGGCCTGACTCACCGTACGCGGTGCCACCGGCTGGTTGTCGTTGGAGATGGTCACCTCCACCCGACGGTTTTGCGCCCGCCCCGAGTTGCTGCCGTTGTCCGCTACCGGGTACTCCTTGCCATAACCCTGGGACACGATGCGTGCAGGGTCCACGCCGGCGCGCACCAGTGCCATGCGCACGGAGCCTGCGCGGCGTTCGGACAGGCTCTGGTTGTAGTTGGCCGAGCCGACACTGTCGGTGTAGCCCTCGACAATCACCTTGCGCTCCGGGTTTTCCTGGAGGAACTGGGCCAGCTTGGTGATGTTCGGGTAGGCGTTGCTCTTGAGTTCGGCTTTGTTGAAGTCGAACAGCACGTCGCCGAAGGTCACCAGCGTACCGCGGTCGGTCTGCTTGGCATTGAGGCTGTCCTGCAGCTTGGCGATCTGCGCGTCGCGGGCATCCAGCTTGGCCTGGGCACGCTGGGCCGAGGCATTTTTCAGCTCGCCTTCGGCGGTGCGCAGGGCAATGGTCTGTTTCGCCACTTCAATACGTTGGTTGGTCAGGTAGGCGAGCTGGTCGACCTGCTTCTGGTCTTCACGGTCCATGTAGGCCTTGTCGGCCTTGTTCAGCCAGTCCTGGGCGTCCTTGGTCTCCAGGGCCGCGACCTTGCTCGATTGCGGGTCGCTCTGCAGCGAGGAGAAATTGGTGCGGGCCGCTTCCAGGTTGGCATTCGGGTCGTGCGAGCAGGCAGCGAGACCGACGCTCAGGGCCAGCAGGGCGGGAATCATGACGTGTTTGCGCATAGTGTTCATCCTTTGATCGTGTGCGAAGGCTAAGGTTGGCGGGGCAGGGCTCACTGAGCGCTGCGCAGGCCTTCCTCACGTACGTCCTGAATGCCCTGGCGGGCATCCTGCACGGCCTTCTGGGCCTTGGCCGCCTGGGCCTTGCGTTCGGCGAGGCGTGCGTCCCACTCGGCCTGTTGGGCCAGGCGCTTGGCCTCGTCGTACTTCTTGTCATGCATGGCGATCTCGGCCTGCTTGAACTTGTCCTGGGCCGCTTTCATTTCCACGGCGGCAAACTCGGTACCGCCAGCACTGACGGCGGAGTTCACAGCAGACTGGGTAACGGCATACTGCTCGGTGGGTGGGTTGCCCGCACAGCCGGCCAGGACCAGGCTACTGCCGAGGGCCAGCGCGGCCAGCTTGAACCCGCGCACATGAGTGGATGACAGTTTGCGGGTGCGGGTCTTCATGATGGTCAGCTCCATTGGATCACTCCTGATAACGACGATGTCCGTAGCAGTCCATCGCTCAATCCCTGACAAAACCGCGCGCTTCAGCTCAACGGTGCACGAGGGCAGTGTGCAGGGTTTTAGCGTGATGGCTATTGGCTCCGACTCGACCGTTTTTCGAATGGTTCAGAAAAAAATGCGCTGCGAGCGGATTTTTTTCTGACTGATTGGTCAGCGAGGATTTGCTGGAACTTTCTCGGCCGAGGGCGGTATTCCGGGCCTTTCAGGGGCCCGGAACATGGAGGGCAGGCTATTTTTCGTTATCGACGGCAGTGTTGCTCAAGCTGTGCAGGTGCTGGCGCGACAGGGTGAGAAAGCGTGGAGTAGGGCCGACATCCTCGTACAGCGGGTCGCCTTCTTCATCGGTGGCGATGACCTGCCGGCCCTGCACATAGGGGAAGCTGGCTTCAAGTTCTTCGAGGGCGGCGGCGACCAGTTCGCCGAGCAGTTCTTCGGCGGTGCGCTTGGGGTACATGTCGATCAGCGCGGCCAGGCGCGCCTCGGACTCCAGGTCCAGATGCAAGACATGCCCTGTGCGACTGAGCGTGCCAGCGGCATTCTGTTCCCAGTGCTGGGCGAGTTCACGGATTTTCATGATGACCTCTGGTTACGCCTGCTAAGGCTGCATGGCATGGGAGTGCTGTGCTTTCACTTTAGTTTGCTTTGACCGATCACGGCTTGCCATGGCTGCGCGGCAAGGGGCACTCTTTGACAGAGCTGTGTACAGGAGTGCGCCAGAGCCGCGCCAAAGAGAGGGCCAATGACCGATATCGATGTGCGTTTGCGTGAAGATGTCCATGTGTTGGGTGAACTGCTTGGCGAAACCATTCGCCAGCAGCACGGTGATGCGTTCCTGCAGAAGATCGAGGACATTCGCCACAGTGCCAAGGCCGACCGCCGTGGCCCCGGTGAGCAACTGAGCTCGACCCTGGCGGACCTTGCCGAAGACGACCTGTTGCCTGTGGCCAGGGCCTTCAACCAGTTCCTCAACCTGGCCAACATGGCCGAACAGTACCAGTTGATCCGCCGCCGCGACGCCGATCAGCCCGAGCCTTTCGAAGCGCGGGTGTTGCCTGAGTTGCTGGCGCGTCTGAAGCAGGCTGGCCACAGCAACGATGCCTTGGCCCGACAACTGGCCAAGCTCGACATCCAATTGGTGCTCACCGCTCACCCCACCGAGGTAGCCCGCCGCACGCTGATCCAGAAATACGACGCCATTGCAGGCCAACTGGCCGCGCAGGACCACCGCGACCTGAGCCCGGCCGAGCGCCAGCAGGTTCGCGAACGCCTGCGCCGGCTGATCGCCGAAGCCTGGCACACCGAAGAAATCCGCCGCACCCGCCCCACGCCGGTAGACGAAGCCAAGTGGGGCTTCGCAGTGATCGAGCATTCGCTGTGGCACGCCATCCCCAGCCATCTGCGCAAGGTCGACAAGGCCCTGCTGGAGGCCACTGGCCTGCGCCTGCCGCTGGAGGCCGCGCCAATCCGCTTTGCCTCGTGGATGGGCGGTGACCGTGATGGCAACCCCAACGTGACCGCTGCCGTCACCCGCGAAGTGCTGCTGTTGGCGCGCTGGATGGCCGCCGACCTGTTCTTGCGCGACATCGATGCATTGGCTGCGGAGCTGTCGATGCAGCAGGCCAACGACGCCCTGCGCGAACGGGTCGGCGACAGTGCCGAGCCTTACCGCGCCGTGCTCAAGCAACTGCGCGACCGCTTGCGGGCGACACGAGCCTGGGCGCACTCGGCCCTGGCCAGCAACCAGCCGGCCGGTGCCGAGGTGCTGGTGGATAACCGCGACCTGATCGCGCCGCTGGAGCTGTGCTACCAGTCGCTGCATGATTGCGGCATGGGTGTGATCGCCGAGGGGCCGCTGCTCGACTGCCTGCGCCGCGCCGTTACCTTCGGCCTGTTCCTGGGCCGCCTGGACGTGCGCCAGGACGCTGCCCGCCACCGTGATGCGCTGACCGAGATCACCGATTACCTGGGCCTGGGGCGTTATGCCGATTGGGACGAAGAGCAGCGCATCGGGTTCCTCCAGGCCGAGCTGAAAAACCGCCGGCCGCTGTTACCTGCGCATTTCAAACCGCAGGCGGATACCGCCGAAGTGCTGGCCACTTGCAAAGAAGTCGCCGCCGCGCCGGCTGCCTCGCTGGGGTCGTATGTCATCTCCATGGCGGGTGCCGCCTCGGATGTGCTGGCCGTGCAACTGCTGCTCAAGGAAGCTGGCCTGACTCGCCCCATGCGCGTGGTGCCGCTGTTCGAAACCCTGGCCGACCTCGACAACGCCGGCCCGGTGATGCAGCGCCTGCTCGGCCTGCCGGGCTATCGCGCCGGCCTGCGTGGCCCGCAGGAAGTGATGATCGGTTACTCGGACTCGGCCAAGGACGCTGGCACCACCGCCGCTGCCTGGGCGCAGTACCGTGCCCAGGAAAACCTGGTGCGAATCTGCGCCGAGCATCAGGTCGAGCTGCTGCTGTTCCACGGCCGTGGCGGCACCGTTGGGCGCGGCGGTGGCCCGGCGCATGCGGCGATTCTGTCGCAGCCACCGGGTTCGGTGGCGGGGCGTTTTCGCACTACCGAGCAGGGCGAAATGATCCGTTTCAAGTTCGGCTTGCCGGGTATCGCCGAACAAAACCTCAACCTGTACCTGGCGGCCGTACTCGAAGCCACACTACTGCCACCTCCGCCACCGCAGCCGGCTTGGCGCGAGTTGATGGACCAGTTGGCCGCCGATGGTGTGAAGGCTTACCGCAGCGTGGTGCGGGAGAACCCCGATTTCGTCGAGTACTTCCGCCAGTCGACGCCAGAACAGGAGCTGGGGCGCCTGCCGCTGGGCAGCCGCCCGGCCAAGCGCCGCGCCGGGGGCATCGAAAGCCTGCGGGCCATCCCATGGATCTTCGGCTGGACCCAGACCCGGCTGATGTTGCCGGCCTGGCTGGGCTGGGAGACCGCACTGAGCAACGCCTTGGCCCGTGGCCAGGGTGAGTTGCTGGCGCAGATGCGCGAGCAGTGGCCGTTCTTCCGCACCCGCATCGATATGTTGGAAATGGTGCTGGCCAAGGCCGATGCGCAAATTGCCGAAGCCTACGACGAACGTCTAGTGCAACCGCACTTGCTTCCTTTAGGTGCGCACCTGCGCGACCTATTGTCGCAGTCGTGCCAGGTGGTGCTGGGCCTGACCGGGCAGCCGGTGCTACTGGCGCACAGCCCCGAGACGCTGGAATTCATCAGCCTGCGCAATACCTACCTGGACCCACTGCACCGCCTGCAGGCCGAGTTGCTGGCTCGCTCGCGCAGCCGCGAAGCCGCTCTGGACAGCCCGTTGGAGCAGGCCTTGCTGGTGACCGTGGCGGGTATTGCCGCCGGGTTGCGCAACACCGGCTGAGGGCATGCCCGGGCCATGCCTGGCGAGTGCCGAGCAGGCCCGGCACAAGGACGGGGAGGGTGGTTGCGCCGGGCGCAACCGCCAGTCTGCTGAGCCGCAAGTGGCGCATTCCTGCAACTTTGGGACGCTTGTCTGGCTGCCGAGCGCTGTGTATCTTGAGCAGCCTTCTGACCGATTTATGGTCATACCCGATTTTCCGGACTTGGCCCTGGTTGCCGAATCCATTGAATTTCATAAAAAAATTTGAGGAGCACGAGATGCGCGTAATTCTGCTGGGAGCTCCCGGGGCCGGTAAAGGTACTCAGGCAAAGTTCATCACCGAAAAGTTCGGTATCCCTCAGATCTCCACCGGTGACATGCTGCGTGCCGCCGTCAAGGCCGGCACCCCGCTGGGCCTGGAACTGAAGAAAGTCATGGATGCCGGCCAGCTGGTTTCCGACGAGTTGATCATCAGCCTGGTCAAGGAGCGCATCGCCCAGCCTGATTGCGCCAACGGCTGCCTGTTCGATGGCTTCCCACGCACCATCCCGCAAGCCGAAGCCATGGTGGCTGCTGGTGTCGACATCGACGCCGTGGTCGAAATTGCCGTGGATGACGAAGAAATCGTCGGCCGCATGGCTGGCCGCCGTGTGCACCTGGCCTCGGGCCGCACCTACCACATTCAGTACAACCCGCCGAAAGTGGAAGGCAAGGACGACGTCACTGGCGAAGACCTGATCCAGCGCGACGACGACAAGGAAGAAACCGTTCGCCATCGCCTGTCGGTCTACCACACCCAGACCAAGCCGCTGGTGGACTTCTACCAGAAGCTGTCGGCCGCCAATGCTGGCAAGCCGAAGTACAGCCACATCGAAGGTGTCGGTTCGGTCGACGCCATCACTGCCAAGGTCCTGGCAGCCCTGAGCTGATCCTGGATTGACGCACATCGACAACGGCCCGCTTGCGGGCCGTTGTCGTTTATACTGCCGCTCTTTTCATTCGCACCTGGATACCCGTTCGATGACCACCCTGCTGGCCCTGGATACCGCCACCGAAGCCTGTTCCGTCGCGCTGCTGCATGACGGCAAGGTAACCAGCCATTACGAGGTGATCCCGCGCATGCATGCCCAGAAGCTGCTGCCGATGATCAAGCAACTGCTGGCCGAATCTGGCGTGGCACTGAATGCGTTGGATGCCATTGCCTTTGGCCGTGGCCCAGGTGCGTTCACCGGTGTGCGCATCGCCATCGGCGTGGTCCAGGGCCTGGCCTTTGCCCTCGAGCGCCCGGTGCTGCCGGTGTCCAACCTGGCCGCACTGGCCCAGGGTGCGTTGCGCGAGCAGGGCGTGCAGCAGGTGGCGGCTGCCATTGATGCGCGCATGGATGAAGTGTACTGGGGCTGCTACCAGGCTACGGCGGGCGAAATGCGCCTGGTCGGCCGTGAGGAGGTATTGCCGCCTGAGCAGGTGGCTCTGCCGGCGGGCAGCAATGGCGAGTGGTTCGGTGCCGGCACCGGGTGGGGCTACGCAGAGCGGCTGGCGGTGCAGGTGGCGGCCAGCAACCCTGGCGCGTTGCCCAATGCCCTGGACGTGCTCAGCCTGGCTACCTTTGCCTGGGCACGTGGCGAGGCAATCGTCGCCGAGCAGGCGCAACCGGTGTATCTGCGCGATAATGTAGCTACGCCCAAGAAGCACTGAGTGCTGTTCGTCGGTTATCGCCGAACACGCTAAAACCTTTTGTGCGATCTGTGGTCCAGTTATCACTCAAGCATTAGCGACGGAACTCTGATGCTGCTAAATTGCCATCATTGGTCCTGAGTGCTCATGCCATGCGTATCGACGGTTTCTCCTCGCAGTCCTATCCGGTCAAGCGCGCCCCGCGCAAGGCAGCGGTGCGTGACGAGGCCATCGACGATGCCGAGGTGGTCGAGGAGGCCGAAACCGCCCCGCAGGAAGCCACCGCCCGCCGCCGCAGCGGTGGCCTGCCAGCCCGCCAGCAGGACATGGTCTTCCCCCGCGCCCGTGACCGCCGCACTGCCACCGCGCTGGCCAGCTACCTGAGCACCGCCGGTTTTAACGACTGGGACATGGAAGTACTGGGGCTCGACCTGTACATTTAGTGGATGAGTCCATCCCCACTGCCTTACTTTCTCGGTTGCCCGTCATGGAGCGAAAACGCCTGGCGCGACTACTTGTACCCTGCCGACGCCAGCAGCAATGAAATGCTTGGCTTCTACAGCCAGGTGTTCAACGCCGTCGAAGGCAACACCACCTTCTACGCACGCCCCGCCCCCGGCACCATTGCCCGCTGGGCGCAGGTGATGCCCGCGCACTTTCGCTTTACCGCCAAGTTTCCAAGGGACGTCAGCCACGAGGGCGACCTGCGCGATCAGCTTGAGCCTGCCTTCGATTTCACCCGGCTGATGGCCCCGCTGGGCCAGCGCGTATCGCCCTACTGGCTGCAGCTTCCGGCTCAGTTCGGCCCTGCACGCCTGGGCGAGCTATGCCACTTCCTCGATGAAATTGCCGTGCCAGTGGCGGTGGAAGTGCGCAACCAGGCCTTTTTCGCCAAGGGGGAGGAAGAGCGGCTGCTCAACCGCTTGCTGCACGAACGTGGCGTCGAACGTATCTGCCTTGACCCGCGTGCGCTGTTCAGTTGCACCTCCCGCGACCCTGCCGTGCTGCATGCGCAGTCCAAGAAGCCCAAGGTGCCGCCACGGCCGGCCGCCTTCAGCCAGCATCCGCAGGTGCGCTTCATTGGCCATCCCGAACTGCAGGCCAACGAAACCTTCCTTACGCCCTGGGTAGACAAGGTTGCTGGCTGGATCGAGGAGGGCCGCAACCCGTACATCTTCCTGCACACATCGGACAACCGCTTGGCAGCCGCCTTGGCTCAGCGCTTTCACCAGCGGCTGATGGCACGCCTGCCGGGCCTTGCACCTTTGCCGGAATTGCCCCGCGCGCCCGAGGTCGAACAACTGGGGCTACTCTGACCTTTCCCTGACTGCCGGAGGTTGAACCATGGACGTGCAAACCCTGAGAGCCGAAGCTTTCAAGGCGCTACACGCGCGCGAAGGCGCGTTCGTCATCCCCAACCCGTGGGATGCCGGTTCTGCCAAGTTGCTCGCCAGCCTGGGGTTCGAAGCGCTGGCCACCACCAGTGCGGGCCTGGCCTTCAGCCTGGGTCGGCCAGACGCCGAAGGCGCCTTGAGCCTGGACGATACCCTGGACAATGCCGGCGAGATCGTCGATGCCACCGCGTTGCCGGTGGCCGCCGATCTGGAGAACGGCTTTGGCGACTTGCCTGAAACCTGTGCCCAGACCATCCTGCGTGCTGCCGAAGTCGGCCTGGTCGGTGGCTCCATCGAAGATGCCAGTGGCCGCAGTGATGCGCCCATCTACGATTTAGGGTTGGCCGTGGAGCGTGTGCGCGCCGCTGTGCAGGCGGCGCGTAGCCTGCCATTCCCGTTCACCTTGTGCGCCAGGGCAGAAAACCTGCTGCACGGCCGCATGGACCTGGACGACACCATCCTGCGTCTGCAAGCCTATGCCGAGGCCGGCGCCGATGTGCTGTACGCCCCCGGCCTGCGCACGGTGGAAGAAGTGCGCGCGGTGGTGCAAGCCGTCGCACCGCGCCCGGTGAATGTGCTGATGGGCATGGCGGGCGTGCCGCTGAGCGTGAACCAGTTGCAGGACCTGGGGGTGCGCCGTATCAGTGTTGGTTCGTCGCTGGCCCGTGCTGCACTCGGGGCCTTGCACCGGGCCGCGCTGGAAATTCGTGATGAGGGCACGTTCGGCTATGGTGAGCAGGCACTGCCGTTCGCTCAGCTCAACGACCTGTTTCGCCGCTGATGAGGGCAGTGCTGGCGCTGTTGGCCGGCCTGCTGCTATTGGCGGGCCTGGCCTGGCACCTCGGCTGGCGCTTGCCTGGCGCATGGAACCCGTGGGCGCCGCTGGACGTGCGCCAGCCGCCCAACCTGCTGACGCCGTACAAGCTGTCGCGCTTGCGCGATGACCCGGCGTTGTGCCGTCAAGCGCTTGAAACCAGCCAACTGCGCTACCGGGCACAAGCTGACAGTCAGGCTTCGGCCGACTGCCTGCTGCAAAATATCTGGCGCATTGACGGCGGCCAGGCGCGGCTCAGCAGCAGCTTCCTGGCCAGTTGCCCGTTGGCGGTGGCCTATGCGCTGTTCGAGAAGCATGGGTTGCAACCGGTGGCGCAGCGGTTACTGGGCCAACCCGTGGCGCAAGTCGATCACCTGGGCAGCTTTGCCTGCCGCAATGTCTACCACCGCAAGCAAGGCCGCTTGAGCCAGCACGCGACGGCCAATGCGCTGGATATAAGCGGTTTCCGCTTGCAGGACGGTCAGCGCATCGTGCTGGCGCGTGACTGGCAGGCGGGTGGGCAGAGGGCGGAGTTCTTGCGTCAGGTGCAGCAGGCGGCTTGCAAGAGTTTCAGCACGGTGCTTGGCCCGGACTATAACGCCGCGCACCGTAATCACTATCACATGGACATGGGGCGCTGGCAGATCTGCCGTTAGCCTCAGGCGTGAACGCGCACGTTGTTCAGCACCACCGGGCGCGCCCAGTGCATGTCGAACTCCAGGTCGTTCTGCTGCTTGGCCAGGGTGGCATGGTCGAACGGCTCGGGTGCTGGGTCCAGCAGGTTGGTCTCGAACTCGGCGATGGGCAGGAACAGCGAGCGCGGAGCAGGGCCTGGGCCGGGCTCGGCAAGCGGTTGGCCCTGGTTCATCACGACGGGGCGCAGCCAGCTGTTGTTGATGTCCAGCTGGCGTTGCTGCTCGATCAGCTCGATGGCGCTGAACGGCTCGGGGGCCGGTGGCAGCAACTTGGCTTCAAGCTCTGCCTTGGGCAGGAACAGCGGTTCGGGTGGTGCCACCACGGTGTCTTGCACCGGGCAGGCGCGCTGGGCGTCGATCATGGCCAGCGCACGCGCACCGCCGACGGGTTCGCCGCTGTCCTGGTCGTATTGCGCGAACGACTGGCTGACGCTGTCTACCGGCTCTTCCTGTTGCTCGGCCATGGCCCGGGCAAAAAAATCCTGCCACAGGTGGCTGACGCCCCCGAGTGCCTGGGTGTTGTGCTGACTGTAGTTGCCGACTGGCGACAAATAGGTCAAGCCGATGGGAAGAGTATCTGACATGGCAGTCGCGCGCGTTGTGCTCTGGCAGAATAGCGGGATATTGCCTGTATCGGCTGTGACGGCCGATACATTAATGGCGGGGTTCAATTTTCAGGTGTATGTGATGGAAGAGCAGGGCACAGGTATCCGGGTCGAGGCGTTGTCGGCTGAATTTGCGGCGCAAGCCGCTGCGTGGGCTGAGCGCCTGGAGCTGCCGCTGCACGACGAGGCCGCTGATTTCGCCGTGCAGGTTGGCGCTGATGGCTTGCAGATTCAACAGTTGGGGCCCCAGGCGCCTGGGCCGGTGCGGGTGGACTTCGTTGAAGGCCAGGCCGCGCACCGGCGCCAGTTTGGCGGTGGCAACGGGCAAATGATCGCCAAGGCCGTGGGCATTGCCCAAGGCGTGCGGCCACAAGTGCTGGACGCCACGGCGGGGCTGGGCAAGGACGCGTTCGTACTGGCCAGCCTGGGCTGCCAGATGACCCTGATCGAACGCCAGCCGCTGATTGCCGCGCTGCTGGAGGATGGCCTGGCACGGGCTCGCGCGGATGAAGAAGTGGGGGCGATCGTCGGGCGCATGCGCCTGCTGACCGGCAACGCCATCGAGCGCATGCGCGCCTGGGAAGGCGAGCCACCACAGGTGATCTACCTCGACCCGATGTTCCCGCACCGGGACAAGAGTGCGCTGGTGAAGAAAGAAATGCGCGTATTCCGGCCGTTGGTGGGTGATGACCTGGATGCCCCGGCCCTGCTCGAAGCAGCCTTGGCGCTGGCCAGCCACCGGGTGGTGGTGAAGCGGCCGCGCAAGGCACCGATCATCGACGGGCCGAAGCCCAGTCATAGCCTGGAAGGCAAGTCGAGCCGGTATGACATTTACCCGAAGAAAGCGCTGAAAGCCTGATTCCTGAAATCTGACCGGCAAGCGCGGTCGTTGTAGGAGCGGCCTTGTGTCGCGAAAGGGCTGCAACGCAGCCCCAGGATTTTGGCGCTCACGCGAAAATTGCCGGGGCCGCTTTGCGGCCCTTTCGCGACACAAGGCCGCTCCTACAGTGATTGCATCGCCTGACAGCTTTACGTTCTACCTGTGGGGGCCGGCTTGCCAGCGATAGGCTCAGTACAGTCAGCCTGCTGCCTCAGGGTTTGAAAGCCCGCAAGAACACCCCTACCACCTCGCGCACATGCGCCTCGGCTTCATCCCCTTCCAGCGGCCCTGCACACCCCAGTAGCAAGCGGTAATCCGGGGCACCCTTGACCAGGCAGAAAAAGTGCTCCGCCGCTCGCAACGGGTTGTCGACGCGCAGCAGCCCGCGTTCATGTGCGCCGCGCAGCAGCGCTTCCATCCCGGCCAGCACACGCTTGGGTCCGGCTTCGTAGAAGTACTCGCCAAAACTCGGGTCCAGGCTGCCCTGGGCCATGATCAGGCGGCTGAGCTTGACCGCCTCGTCACTGCTGATCAGCGCCTGGAAGCCACGGGCAATGGTCAGCAGCACCTCGTCCACCGGTGCCCCCTCGGGGTACTCGAACAGCAGGTCTGGCAGCTGGATCTGGCAGGTGGCCATGACCGCCGAGCAGAACAGGGTCTGCTTGTCGGTGAAGTGGCTGTACACGGTAAGTTTTGAAACACCTGCCGCCGCAGCGACCGCATCCATGCTGGTGTTGGCGTAGCCAAGGCTGAGGAACAGCGTCTTGGCCGCTTCGAGAATCGCCTCGCGCTTGGCCAGGTCCTTGGGCCGGCCCGGGCCGATGGGTGCGTCGTTGGACATTGTGGTCTGCATCTGGTTGAAGAATCACCATCTTAACGGGTCAAGCGCGATCCGGCTAAAACCCGGTCACATTGCCTGCTGTCCGCCAGCCGACAGTTGATCGACAGTGATGTCGTCGTTCAGGCACCTGGTTGTTGTATTTTTTAAATAACCTACTGATTTATAAGTATTATTTTGTTGGCATGAATCGTGTTGATAGAGCATCAAGGGTGCCTGACAAGGGTGCCGAGCCTATTGAACAGGAGTCCCCATGCCACGTGAAATTCGTTTGAACGCCTTCGAGATGAACTGTGTCGGCCACCAGTCGCCCGGCCTGTGGCGCCACCCCGAGGACCGCGCTTGGCAATACAAGGACCTGGACTACTGGACCGACCTGGCCAAGCTGCTGGAACGCGGCAAGTTCGACGGTGTGTTCATCGCCGACGTGATCGGCATCTACGATGTGCTGGGCGGCAATGGCGACGCGGCCATCCGTCAGGCGGCCCAGGTGCCGGTGAACGACCCCTTGGCCCTGATCACCCCGATGGCACTGGTGACCGAGCACCTTGGTTTCGGCCTGACCGCCTCGCTCACCTTCGAGCACCCGTACCCGTTCGCCCGTCGGTTATCGACCCTGGATCACCTGACCAAGGGCCGCATCGGCTGGAACATCGTCACGTCTTACCTCGACAGCGGTGCACGCAACCTGGGACAGAAGGCGCTGAGCGACCATGATGCTCGCTACGACTACGCCGACGAGTACCTGGAGGTGCTGTACAAGCTGTTCGAGGGCAGCTGGGAGGACGGTGCGGTGGTGCGCGACCGCGAGACTGGCCTGTTCACCGACCCGCGCAAAGTCCACGAGATCCGTCATCAGGGCAAGCACTTCCAGGTTCCGGGCATACACCTGTGCGAACCGTCCCCGCAACGCACCCCCGTGCTGTATCAGGCAGGGGCGTCCAGCCGTGGTAAAAACTTCGCCGCGGGCCACGCCGAGTGCGTGTTCGTCGCCGCGCCCTCCAAGGTCATCCTGAAAAAGACCGTGGCCGACATTCGTCGCCGGGCCGCCGAGGCAGGGCGCGATCCGCGCAAGGTGCTGATCTTCAACATGCAGACGGTGATAGTCGACGAAACCGACGCCAAGGCCCAAGCCAAATGGCAGGAGTTGAAAAGCTACGCCAGCTACGAAGGCGCCCTGGCGCTGATTTCAGGCTGGACCGGCATCGACTTCAGCGAGTACCAGCCCGATCAGGTGCTGGAGCATATCCACACCAATGCCATCCAATCGGCTGTGGAGGCGTTTTCCACCGCCGACCCGAACAAGCAGTGGACGGTGCAGGAACTGGCCGACTGGGTCGGCATTGGCGGCTTTGGCCCGCTGATCGTCGGCAGTGCGCAAACTGTGGCGGATGAACTGCAGGCCTGGGTCGAAGAAACCGATGTCGATGGCTTCAACCTGACCTATGCCCTGGCCCACGAAACCTTCCGCGATGTGGTCGAGCTGCTGGTGCCCGAGCTGCAGCAACGTGGCGCCTACAAGACCGAGTACCGCCCCGGCACCCTGCGCGAGAAACTGTTCGGCGACGGCCCACGGCTGCCGGCCAGCCACCCGGCCGCTGGCTACCGCGACCTTGCCCGTCAAGCCGAACCTGTCTGAAATACCCGGGGCTGCGCAGCAGCCCCAGTTGATACTCAGGACTGCTTGGCACCCCCACCAATCTGCCATACATACGGTGGTTTGGTACCGTTCACCTGCCAATCGCCGATAATCCGCTCCTTGTAGATCACCGGGTTGTGCGAAGCCGCCGTGCGGGCGTTGCGCCAGTGGCGGTCGAGCTGGCGGCTGGTGCTGGTGGTGGAAGCGCCCAAGGCATTGAACAGGTCGCTGGTGGCGCGCAGTATCAGATCGATGGTGGCCACTTGCGCCTGGGCCGATTCCAGCTCGGCAACCACATTGGCCTGCTGCTCAGCGGCCGAATCATTGGCGAAGCGTGCCAGGTAGGCCTGCTGGATGGCCTCGGCGGCACGCAGGGTCGCCGCTTCGGCGGCATACACCTGGCCCGAGGCCTTGCCGATCACTTGCAGCACCTGTGGGTCCTGGCTGACGGCAGCGCCGTTGCCATGGCTGAATACCCGTGTGCGCTTGCTGGTTTCCTGGCCGAAGTCGCGCACGGCTGCACGCCCGGAGCCGGTGATCACCGCCAGCAGCACCAGTTGGTAGAACGCGGTCTGGTATTTGAAACGGGTGGCGAAATCGATGATGTTCTCTTCCTCGACCACGGCATTTTCAAACACCGAAGTACCGCTGCCGGTGGTGCGCTGGCCGAAGCCGTCCCAATCATCGTTCTGGCGGATACCGGGCTGCTGAGTGCGGATGGCAGCGATTACATCGGCGCCGGTGTCGTCGCGCCGGGCGAACAGGTCGATCCAGTCGGAGAACAGGCTGCCAGTGCTGTAGTACTTGGTGCCGTTGACTACCCACTGCTCACCCAGGCGCGAAACGCGGGTGATGACATCGCCAATCTTCACCGCGCCGATCTCGGTCCAGGCACAACCCACCAGATCACCGGCGACAAAACGCTGGAACCAGACATCCTGCGGTGCGCTGGCGTGGGCATTGAGGCGGTCTTCGACGAAGGCGAAATGGCCGCGCAGGGCCTGGGGCACGTTGGAGTCGGCTTCGGCCAGCTCGATCAGCAACTGGAACAACTGCGGCAAGGATGCCCCGCCACCGCCATGCTCGACCGGCACGCGCACGGCGCCAAAGCCGGCCTCCTTCAGCCACTGGATAGGTGCATGGGGCAAGGTACGGTTGCGCTCGCGCTCCACGCTGCTATCGGCAATGCGGGTGAAGATGGGCCTGAAGCGTGCGGCAAGCGTGGCGTAGTCGGTGCCGTTGGCGGGGACGGGCAGGTGTTGTTCGAGGGCAGTCATCGGAATACTCCAGGTACATGAAGGAGGGGTATGTACCCGGTGATTGCACAGGTCGTGCCGAGCGCTGAAACGCACGGGGGCCGGGGTTTGCGGCGTGTTTCGCGGTTTGCGGGCTGTGGCGGGACAGGGCAAGTTGTTGATTGGCTGTGGGCCGAACAACAGCGGGTAGCGGTTGGAAAAGCGCCAGGATTTCTTTGTAACGCTGGCTTCACGCCATCGCTCGGCTGACTTAATATACCCGCCAGTACAAATATTCGAAGTGCCCACCGCGAAAGGATTCATCATGTTGCGCCATGCCTTGTCCATCGCCTTGCCCGCCGCCGCCGTGCTGTTTCTGGCGGCGTGCGGCCAGGAAGCCGCCCCACCTGCCGCGCCCCGCCCGGCGCTGGTGGTGCAGCCGCAGCCGGCCGCAGCCGCTGCCGACAGTTACCCCGGTGAAGTGCGTGCGCGCTTCGAGCCGGAGCTGGCTTTCCGCATTGGCGGCAAGGTCAGCAAGCGCTTGGTCGAAGAGGGCCAGCGGGTCAAGGCCGACCAGCCGCTGGCCGAACTGGACCCGCAAGACGTGCGCTTGCAATTGGAAGCCAACCGCGCCCAGATGGCGGCCGCCGAGGCCAACCTGTCGCTGGTGCGTGCCGAGCGCGACCGCTACCAGAAGCTGCTGGAGCGGCAGATGGTCAGCCACTCGCAGTACGACAACGCCGAAAACCTCTACCGTGCAGGCCTTGCCCGCTTGAAGCAGGCCAAGGCCGAGTTCGACGTGGCCGGTAACCAGGCCGAGTACGCCGTGCTGCGTGCGCCGCAGGCCGGGGTGATTGCCAAGCGCCAGGTTGAAGTGGGCCAGGTGGTCGCCGCCGGGCAGACCGTGTTCACCCTCGCCGCCGATGGCGAGCGGGAAGTGGCCATCGGCCTGCCGGAGCAGCAGTTCGCCCGCTTTGCCGTGGGCCAACCGGTAAGCGTGGAGCTGTGGTCGCACCCGCAGGAGCGTTTCCAGGGGCGCATCCGCGAGCTGTCACCGGCTGCCGACCCGCGCTCGCGCACCTTCGCGGCGCGTATCGCCTTTGCCACGGCGGCCACACCGGCCGAGCTGGGCCAGAGCGCCCGGGTGTTCATTGCCCATGAAGGCCAGATCCCGCTGGCGGTACCGCTGTCGGCTGTGACGGCGGAAAACGGCCAGGCCTACGTGTGGCGGGTGAACAAGGACAGCCGCCTGGAGCGGGCAGTGGTGCGCTTGGGCGCCTACGGCAGCGACAGCGTAGCGGTGCTCGAGGGCCTTGCCCCCGGCGACTGGGTGGTTGCCGCCGGTGGCCATGTACTGCGCGAGGGCCAGGCGGTACGGCCTGTGGACCGCAGCAACCGTGTAGTGAACCTGACGGCCAAGGAGTAAGTCCCGATGGGTTTCAACCTTTCTGCCTGGGCGCTGCGCAACCGCCAGATCGTCCTGTTCCTGATGATTTTGCTGGCGGCCATTGGCGCCATGTCCTACACCAAGCTCGGCCAGAGCGAGGATCCGCCGTTCACCTTCAAGGCCATGGTCATTCGCACCCTGTGGCCCGGCGCCACCGCCGAAGAAGTGTCGCGCCAGGTGACCGAGCGTATCGAGAAGAAGCTGATGGAAACCGGCGAGTACGAGAAGATTGTCTCGTTCTCCCGCCCCGGCGAATCGCAGGTCACCTTCATGGCCCGCGACTCGTTGCATTCCAAGGACATCCCCGAGCTGTGGTACCAGATCCGCAAGAAGGTCGCGGACATCCGCCACACCTTGCCGCCGGAAATCCAGGGCCCGTTCTTCAACGATGAATTCGGCACCACCTTCGGCAATATCTATGCGTTGACTGGCGAGGGCTTCGACTATGCGGTGCTCAAGGACTACGCCGACCGTATCCAGATCCAGCTGCAACGGGTCAAGGACGTGGGCAAGGTCGAGCTGATCGGCCTGCAGGACGAGAAAGTCTGGATCGAGCTGTCCAACCTCAAGCTGGCCACCTTGGGCGTGCCGCTGGAAGCCGTGCAGAAGGCGTTGCAAGAGCAGAACGCGGTGAGCACCGCCGGCTTCTTCGAGACGCCCAGCGAGCGCCTGCAGCTGCGCGTGAGCGGGCGATTCGACAGCGTCGAGCAGATCCGCCAGTTCCCTATTCGCGTGGGTGACCGCACCTTCCGCATCGGCGATGTGGCCGAGGTGCACCGTGGCTTCAACGACCCGCCCGCGCCGCGCATGCGCTTCATGGGCGAGGATGCCATTGGCCTGGCGGTGTCGATGAAAGACGGCGGCGATATCCTGGTACTGGGCAAGGCCCTGGAAGGTGAGTTCGAACGCCTGGCGCACAACCTGCCGGCCGGTATGGAGCTGCGCAAGGTCTCGGACCAGCCGGCGGCGGTGAAGGCCGGCGTGGGGGAGTTCGTCCAGGTGTTGGCCGAGGCGCTGGTCATCGTGCTGTTGGTGAGTTTCTTCTCGCTGGGCCTGCGCACCGGCCTGGTGGTGGCGCTGGCCATCCCGCTGGTGTTGGCCATGACCTTTGCCGCCATGCATTACTTTGGCATCGGCCTGCACAAGATCTCCCTCGGTGCGCTGGTGCTGGCCCTGGGCCTGCTGGTGGACGATGCGATCATTGCCGTGGAGATGATGGCGATCAAGATGGAGCAGGGCTACGACCGCCTTAAAGCGGCCAGTTATGCCTGGACCAGCACGGCCTTCCCGATGCTCACCGGCACCCTGATCACGGCGGCAGGTTTTCTGCCGATTGCCACGGCGGCCTCCAGCACCGGCGAATACACCCGGTCGATCTTCCAGGTGGTCACTATTGCGTTGCTGGCCTCGTGGGTGGCGGCCGTGGTGTTCGTGCCGTACCTGGGCGAGCGCCTGCTGCCAGACCTGGCCAAGCTGCATGCCGCGCGCCACGGCAAGGACGGCCACGCGCCAGACCCTTACGCCACGCCGTTCTACCAGCGTGTGCGGCGGGTGGTGGAGTGGTGTGTACGGCGGCGCAAGACGGTGATTCTGCTGACCGTTGCCGCCTTTGTCGGCAGCATCGTGCTGTTCCGCTTTGTGCCCCAGCAGTTTTTCCCGGCATCCGGGCGCCCGGAGTTGATGGTTGACCTGAAGCTGGCCGAAGGCGCTTCGCTGGCCAATACCGCAGAGCGGGTCAAGCAGTTGGAGGCGCTGCTCAAGCAGCAGGACGGCATCGACAATTATGTGGCCTATGTGGGCACCGGTTCACCGCGCTTCTACCTGCCGCTGGACCAGCAACTGCCGGCAGCCAGCTTTGCCCAGTTCGTGGTGCTGGCCAAGTCGATGGAAGACCGCGAGCGCCTGCGCAGCTGGCTGATCGACACCGTGGACCAGCAGTTCCCAGACTTGCGTGCCCGGGTCACGCGCCTGGAAAACGGCCCACCCGTGGGCTACCCAGTGCAGTTCCGGGTCACCGGCGAACACATCGAGAAGGCCCGTGCCCTGGCCAGGGAAGTGGCTGACAAGGTGCGTGAGAACCCGCATGTGGTGAACGTGCATCTGGATTGGGAGGAGCCGAGCAAGGCCGTGTTCCTTGAAATCGACCAGGACCGTGCCCGCGCCCTGGGCGTGAGTACCGCGCACCTGGCGAGCTTCCTGCAGAGTTCGCTGATCGGCAGCACCGTCAGTCAGTACCGCGAGGACAATGAGCTGATCGAGATCCTGCTGCGCGGCACCCTGCAGGAACGCAGCGAACTGGGCAACCTCGGCAGCCTGGCGCTGCCCACCGACAACGGCCAGAGCGTGGCCCTGTCGCAGGTAGCGACCCTGCAGTACGGCTTTGAAGAAGGCATTATCTGGCACCGCAACCGCTTGCCGACGGTGACCGTGCGCGCCGATATCTACGACAAGGAGCAGCCGGCCACACTGGTGAAACAGATTCTGCCGACCCTGCAGGACATCCGTGCCAAGCTGCCCGATGGTTACCTGCTGGAAGTGGGTGGCACGGTTGAAGACGCCGAGCGTGGGCAGAAGTCGGTGAACGCCGGCATGCCGTTGTTCGTGGTGGTGGTGCTAAGCCTGCTGATGATCCAGTTGCGCAGCTTCTCGCGCACGGTGATGGTGTTCCTCACCGCGCCGCTGGGGCTGATTGGCGTGACCCTGTTCCTGCTGGTGTTCCGCCAGCCGTTCGGCTTTGTCGCCATGCTCGGCACCATTGCCCTGGCGGGGATGATCATGCGCAACTCGGTGATCCTGGTGGACCAGATCGAGCAGGACATCGCGGCGGGGATGGAGCGTTGGCAGGCGATCATCGAGGCCACGGTGCGGCGCTTCCGGCCAATCGTGCTGACCGCGTTGGCGGCGGTGCTGGCGATGATCCCGTTGTCGCGCAGTGTGTTCTACGGGCCGATGGCGGTGGCGATCATGGGCGGTTTGATCGTGGCCACGGTGCTGACGCTGTTGTTCCTGCCGGCGTTGTATGCGGCGTGGTTCAGGGTGAAAAAGGGCTGAAGACGCGGGGGAGGGCATAGCCCTCCCCCTGGGCCGTCACAGGGCGCCGAAGACCTTCTTGGCCAGGCTGGTAGCCGCCTGCGCCGGGTTCTGGCGAATGCTCTGCTCCTGCTTGCCAATCATCTCGAACAGGCCATCCAGCGCCTTTTCGGTCACGTAGTTCTCAATGCTGGCGCTCTTGGCGTCGACCACGCCCAGTGCCACCGCCTGCCCGGCAAAGTTGTTGTACTGCTGGGCCAGGCCGACCTTGTCGGTCGCCTGCTTGACGATTGGCAGGAACTTGGCGCGGATCTGCTCGCGGCTGCTCTTGTTCAGGTACTGGGTGGCCGAGTCGTCACCACCGCTGAGAATGCCCTTGGCATCGGTCACGCTCATGTTCTTCACGGCATCCACCAAAATCGCCTGGGCCTGCGGCACGGCGGCTTCGGCGGCCTTGTTCATGCTGGCTTCAAGGGCATCGACCTGTTCACCTTTGCCGAACATCTTCATGGCCTTGGCCGCTTTGCCCAGGTTGCCAGGCAATTCGATGCGCACGTCGGGGTTGTTGCTGAAGCCACCTGGGGTGCTCAACTGCTTGACGGCGAGCTGTGCGCCTTGGGTCAGGGTATCTTTCAGGCCGCCAGTGGCGTCTTTCTGGCTCAGGTCGCCCAGCGACAAGGCCAGGGCGCTGGCCGACAGCAGCAGGCCGGCGCACAGGGTAGTGAAGCGCAGGGAAGTGCGGATCATGAAGCTTTCCTTGTAAACGGATGAATACGGGTATCAGCGAATCGGGTCGACTTTGATACGTACCGATTGTGGGTCACTGCCGTCGAGCGCGACACCATGGTGTTCGGTATTGATGAACAGCAGCTTTCCATCCAGCTCGATGCGCGCGCTTACCGCGTAGCGGTGGCCAGGTTTGACCTGGGCCGGGTCGTAGGTGAGGTGGAACGGCAACGGTACGTTGCCTTTGACCGGGCCGGCCTGGCGGGCCAGGGTTACGGCGGGTGCGTCCATCAGCGACACGTCCTGCAGTTCCACGCTCAGGGTGGCGGCAGGTGGCAGGGCGATACGCTGCAGGTAGAAGACTTCACCGTCCAGGCTGGCCTGGTTGGATGGGGTTTGGCTGGAACAGGCTGCGAGCAGGGATGCGCAACACAGCATAAAGAGCTTTTTCATGGTATCTCCGAAGTCCTTGGCGTTGGCTTGTGGCCAACCCCAGGGACTGTAGCGGATTTTCCCGACGGATAAAGCCTCAGATGGTCGAAGATTCCAGCCCGTCGTCACGGTGCAGGGCCACCTGGCGGATCGACAGGCGCAATTCGGCCGACAGCACACGCTTGGCCACGCCCTCGGCCAGCTCGCCGAGCTTGTCGTGATACCCCAGCTTGCCTTGTGTGTCGGTGTGCAGCACGCCTTGCTGCAGCAGGGTCTGGATGAAGTGGCGGAACAGCGTCTTGTCGAAGAATTCCGGGGCGTTCAAGCCATGCAAAATCGACAGGCGCTGGGCCATCATCACGCACAGGTCTTCCAGCGCTTCGGCGCTGAGGCTGTTCTGCCCGCTGTTGATCAGCAGCGAAGTGGCCATGTAGAAGCGCTGCAGGGTCTGGGTGATAGTGCGGGCGAGCAGGGTTAGTAGCACGAACTGCCGCGAGCTTGGCGCCGGGCGTACGTACACGTCGTTCTCCTGGCGTAGCAGGCCTTGCTCGACCAGCGCGGCCAGCCATTGGTCGATGACCTCGTCCAGCTGCTCCGGCGCCCAGCGCAGGAACAGCTCGGCCTGCAGGTAGGGGTAAAGCGCGTGCACATACTGGCCCAGCAGTTCGCGGCTCATGCGCGAGCTGCTGAGGAAGAAGCTGGCCAGCAGCGCCGGCAGGGCGAAGATGTGCAGCACGTTGTTGCGGTAATAGGTCATCAGTACCGCATTGCCTTCATCCAGGAAGAGGATGCGGCCCAGGGCGTCCTTCTGCTCAGCCACCAGGTTCATGCTGCGCACGTGTTCGATCAGCGCCTGGCCGTCGCCATCGGGCAAGGTGGTGTGCGGCGAGTAGGGCACCTGGCGCAGCAGGGCCAGGTACAGGTCGAGCACGCGGGTCAGGGCGCGCTCGTCCAGGGCCAGGCGGCTGGTGGACAGCAAAGCCAGGGCCACCAGGTTGACCGGGTTGATGGCGGCCGCCTCGTTGAGGTGACGGGCCACGGTTTCACCCAGGCGGGTGGTGGTGGCGTTGAGCCAATCCGGGCGGTACTGCGGGCCGTGATCCTGTTCGCGCCAGCCGGGCTGCTGCTGGTCGAGGAAACCGGCCAGGCGGATCGGTTCGCCGAAGTTGACGTAGACCTGGCCAAAGCGCTGCTTGAGTGCACCGAACACCTTGAAGATGTCGAGCACCGATTCTTTCTTCTTGCTGGCGCCGCGCAGTTCGCCCAGGTAGGTGCGGCCTTCGAGCACGCGCTCGTAGCCGATGTACACCGGCACGAACACGATTGGCGTACGTGACGAACGCAGGAAGCTGCGCAGGGTAATGGCCAGCATCCCGGTGCGCGGCTGCAGCATGCGCCCGGTACGCGAGCGGCCGCCTTCGACGAAGTACTCGACCGGGAAGCCCTTGGTGTACAGGGTGTGCAGGTACTCGTTGAACACCGCCGTGTAAAGCGGGTTGCCCTTGAAGGTGCGGCGCATGAAGAACGCGCCACCGCGGCGCAGCAGGTTGCCCACCACTGGCATGTTGAGGTTGATGCCCGCAGCCACGTGCGGTGGGGTGAGGCCGTTGCGGAACAGCAGGTACGACAGCAGCAGGTAATCGATGTGGCTGCGGTGGCACGGCACGTAGATCACTTCGTGGCCGGGGGCTATGCCCTGAACCTGTTCGATGTGGTTGACCTTGATGCCGTCGTAGATCTTGTTCCAGAACCAGCTGAGTACCACTTCGAGAAAGCGTATGACGGTGTAGGTGTAGTCCGAGGCGATTTCGTTGCCGTAGCGCAGTGCCTGGGCTTCGGCCTTGGCAAGCGGCAGGTTTTCTCGCTGGGCCTCGTCGGCGATGGCCTGGCGCACCAGTGGCGCGTGAACCAACCCCTTGACCAGGTTGCGCCGGTGCGAGATGTCCGGGCCGATGACGGCAGTCTTGAGGTTGCGAAAATGCACGCGCATCAGGCGCTGGGCCATGCGCACGGTGCGCGCGTGGCCTTTGTTGTGCTGCACCAGTTCACGCAGGTGGATCGGCGCGGAGAACTGCACCCGAGTCTTGCGCCCCAGAATCAGTACGGTCAGCAGCCGGCGCAGGCGCCCGGTCACCGCCCAGCTGTCGGCGAACAGCAGCTTCCATGGGCTGGATTCGCTGGCCGGGGTCTGCCCCCAGAACACGCTGACTGGAATGATCTGCGCATCTTCTTCGGCATGCTGGCTGACCGCCGCCACCAGGCGCTCAAGCGTAGGCGGGGCACCACTTTTGTCCTGGCGCCCGAGCCAGTCCGGGTCGGGGGTCAGGTAGAAGAACGCGGCCGGCTCTTGCAGTGGGCCGACGGCTACCGGCAGCACCGGGCGCGGCAGCCCCGCCTTGGTGCATTCGTGGTCGAGCACGGCCAGGTCGGTGAGCGACGGCGAGGGCAGGGCATAGAACACTGGCCGGCTGCGGTCGAGGTTGAGGGTCATGGAAGACTGGTTGATGGTCTCGGAGCGCACCCACAGGTACAACAGGCGACGCAGGCCGCCGAAGATCAGGCGGTGCAGGGGGGAACGGGTCATGGGGTGTGTGCCCTGGGTGTGATTTTCAGGTGAGTATCCAGCTATTTAGTCTGCCGTATCGGCGTAAGTTCAGCAAAAATCGGCCAACTGCGGGACCGTCATCAATTTTTTTTGTTCTGTGTCATATACTCGGCCTGCCACTTGCAGGATATTTCAGCAAGCGGCGTTGGCACGGGGCAGGTCGCCTCATGCCTGCAAGGCGATCTTCACAATAAAAAACCGGAGTAGTTCAGATGTCGTCTCGTGAGACTGGGAATGTAAAGTGGTTCAACGATGCCAAGGGTTATGGCTTCATTCAGCGCGAAGGTGGTGCGGATGTATTCGTCCACTATCGGGCGATCCGCGGTGAGGGGCATCGTACCCTGGTCGAAGGGCAGCGGGTGGAATACGCCTGCGTGCAGGGCCAGAAAGGCCTGCAAGCCGAAGACGTAGTGGGCCTCTGAGCCTTTTGCGGTAGGCCTCAAGCTGCAAGTTGACCGTGTAACTTGCAGCCTGAAGCAACCTGTTTCAGCTGGTACGCCAGGTGATTTCCTCTTCACCATCGGCACTGATGCGGACCCAGCGGTCGGCATCTTCTTCCCCGTCTTCCTCGACCCAGCCACCCGGCGCGCAGCGTACTTCCACACCGAGTGCGGCGAATGCGGCGTGGGCGCAGGCCACGTCATCAGCCCACGGCGTCTGGTCGCTTTCCAAGTAAAGGCTGTTCCATTTCCCTACAGCCTTGGGTAACCAGGTGACCGGAATGTTACCGGCCCGACATTTGAAGGTATGGCCTTTCTGCTGCCATTCGCTGCACGGGCCGATTGCCTGGGTGAGCCACTCGGCAATCTGCTTGTGGTCGACGTCGGCGTCCTTCAGGTAGATCTCGATATCAGGTTGGCGCATAAAGGGCTCCGGGTGTACTCAGTCTTGGCGCACGAAATAGTCATAACGCATGGAAACCGTAACTTCGAACGGCTCGGGCTGGTCGATGACCCGGGCACGTTTTTCGGCGCTGGCGCGCCAGCCGTGCGGGGTCATGGCCAGCAGGTCGGCGCGGGCCTTGGGCGCAGCCAGGCTCAGGCGGAACTCGAGGGTTTCGCTGTGGGCATGGGCCATGCCTTCAGGGATCAAGGCCAGGTGTTTGTCGTCGGCGTAAGGGCGCACTTCATCGTAGAGCACTTCGCGCAGTTCCATCAGGTGGCCGCTGGTCGGTCCGACCCGCATCAGCCCACCGCCAGGGCTGAGCAGGCGCTTGGCCTCGGCCCAGTCCAGCGGGCTGAACACACTGGCGATGAACTGGCAGCTGGCGTCGGCCAGCGGCACACGGGCCATGCTGGCGACCATCCAGGTGACTTCCGGTGCACGGCGGCAGGCACGCTTGACCGCTTCGCGGGAAATGTCCAGTGCATAACCGTCGGCGGCCGGCAGGGCCTGGGCGAGCTGCGCGGTGTAGTAACCCTCGCCGCAGCCAATGTCCAGCCAGGCGCCAGGTTGACGCTCGGCAGCCAGCTCGGCCAGGCGACGGGCGACCGGCGCGTAGTGGCCACCGTCGAGGAAGTCGCGGCGGGCCTCGACCATAGCCTGGTTGTCACCTGGGTCGCGGCTGTTCTTGTGCTGCACCGGCAGCAGGTTCAGGTAACCCTGGCGGGCGCGGTCGAAGCGGTGGCCTGCCGGGCACGCCACACCCTTGTCGACTTGCGCCAGGGGCGCCTGGCAAAGAGGGCAGGCGAGCATCAGGCGAGCAACCGGACCAGGGTCTGGTAGTAGATCTCGGTCAGCAGGTCGAGGTCGCTGGCCAGGATCCGCTCGTCCACCTGGTGAATGGTGGCATTGACCGGGCCCAGTTCGACCACCTGGGTACCCATGGTGGCGATGAAGCGACCATCGGAAGTGCCACCGCTGGTGGACGGCTGGGTGTCGCGCCCGGTGACGCCCTTGATGCTGGACGCTACCGCGTCGAGCAGTTCGCCCGGTTCGGTGAGGAATGGCAGGCCCGACAGTGCCCAGTCGATCGACCAGTCCAGTTCATGCTTGTCGAGAATCGCCGACACCCGCGCCTGCAGGCCTTCGACGGTGGACTCGGTGGAGAAGCGGAAGTTGAACAGCGCGGTCAGCTCGCCCGGGACCACGTTGGTAGCGCCGGTACCGGAATTGAGGTTGGAGATCTGGAAGCTGGTGGGTGGGAAGAATGCGTTGCCTTCATCCCAGTGCTCGGCGGCCAGTTCTGCCAGCGCCGGGGCGGCGAGGTGGATCGGGTTGCGTGCCAGGTGCGGGTAAGCCACATGGCCCTGCTTGCCGCGCACGGTCAGTTTGGCGCCCAGCGAGCCACGGCGGCCGTTTTTCACCACATCACCCAGCAGGGTAGTGCTGGACGGTTCGCCGACAATGCACCAGTCCAGGCGTTCGTTACGCGCTTTCAGGCGCTCGACCACTGCCTTGGTGCCGTGGTGGGCCGGGCCTTCTTCGTCGCTGGTGATCAGGAACGCGACCTTGCCGCGGTGGTTGGGGTAGTCCTGCACGAAGCGCTCGCTGGCGATCACCATGGATGCCAGGCTGCCCTTCATGTCGGCGGCGCCTCGGCCGCAGAGCATGCCGTCGGCGTCGATCAGTGCTTCGAACGGTTCATGCTGCCATTGCTGCACCGGGCCGGTGGGCACTACGTCGGTGTGGCCGGCGAAACACAGAACCGGGCCGTCCTGGCTGCCGTGGGTGGCCCAGAAGTTGTCGACGTCTTCAATGCGCATTGGTTCCAGCTCGAAGCCCACGGCGCCCAGGCGGTTCATCATCTGCGCCTGGCAGTCGGCGTCGACGGGGGTGACCGAGGGACGGCGGATCAGGTCGCAGGCCAGTTGAAGGGTAGGCGAGAGCTCGGCAGGCGCCGTCATGGTAAATCTCCGAAAGCAGGGCAAGGCAGGCAAGGAGCGGTAGTTTAAAGCAAAACCTTAGTGTGAAGCGTGTGGTGTCGATTGATCGCAACAGAACGCTTGCCTTGAGGGGAGGTATTTCACGCTGAATACGCAGTGCGGGTGGGGGTAGGTTGCATCGGCCCCTAGAGGGTCAACCAACTCGCATCGAAAGGTACAAGAGCGCTATGAATATCAAGCAGTGGATTGCCATGGGTATGGCACTGGGATGCAGTACAGCCGTGTTCGCCAATACGACAGATGTCATCGTCAGCGGAGTGATCAAGCCAAGTGCATGCACGCCGTCGCTCAGCGGAGGCGGAACGTTCGACTTTGGTGTCATCACGGCTGCCGAGCTCAGAGAGGATTACGTGACCCGGTTCAAATCGCAGCCCCAGCAGCTTGCCGTGAACTGTGGTGCGCCAACTCGGTTCGCCTTGCGGGGCGTTGATGGTCGGGCAGACAGCAATATGATGCCTTCCAACGTCACGTTCGGCCTGGGTACCAATGATCTCGACCAGCGTATTGGGGCTTATTTCCTGCAAGGGGTTGCAAGCTCTGTTGTCGTCGACGGGAACAGTTCAGTGACTCGTCTGATTACGGCCGACAGCGGCAAATCCTGGGCGCCGGACAGCAACTCAATTAATTTCAGCCTGTACAACGGTAAGGAGGGCCACTTTCACGGCTTTGCGGTAGACGCGCAGATACCTACTGCCATCAAGCAGTTGACCGCTGACCTGCAGGTCGACATGACCATCGCCGCGCTCAGGAACCTGACGGTCACCGACGACATCACCATCGATGGTGCTTCGACCATCGAAGTGTCCTACCTCTAAGGGCGCACCGAGCGCGCGCTTGTCGCTACGATGGCAAGCGCGGGCTCGGTCCCTTCCCTCGCTCGCTGCCTTTCGGGCAGCGAGCCTGTCTTGTATCGAGTCGAGCATGAGCAAATTGAAGCAATTGCTGTTGAGTGCTGGCTGCATGCTGCTGTCGATCAGCGGCGCCCAGGCCGCCGGCATGGTCCCGGAAACTTCCGTGGTGATCGTCAATGAAGCCGAAGGCGAGGCAACGATCACGGTGCGAAATGATGATCCAGCCCCAGCGCTGTTACTGGTAACCCTGCAGAACCTGCCGGAGGATGAGGAGCCCCTGTTGTTCCTCACCCAGCCCGCCTGGCGTGTCGAGGCCGGCGAGCAGCAGCAGGTGAGGTTCATGCTGCGTGCAACCGCGCCTCTGCACACCCAGCGGTTGAAGCGGGTTGTATTCGAAGGCGTGCCACAGCAGGAAGTGGCCGGTAAGCGTATTGCCAGGGTGGGGGTCAGTGTAAGGCAGAACCTGCCGGTCATCATTCACCCCAAGGGCCTGGCCCCCAACCGCTCGCCCTGGGAGGGCTTGCAGTGGCGCTACGGCACGCAAGGTTTACAGGTTGATAACCCGACGCCCTATGTGGTTAGGCTGGCGCAGGAAGTGAGGTTGATGCCTGCGAATGCGCAAGGCTACTTGCCACGCGCCTACATTTTGCCTGGCGAGTCGCTTGAGGTTCGCCTGGAATCGCCAGCCCCACAGGCCCCGCAAAGTGTCAGGCTGTTCCCGGCCACAGTGTACGGCTTTGCCGTCGATGAATTTGAAGCGCCGTTACTCAGGGGCGGCAATTGAATGGGCGGGCCAAGAGCAGCCGAACAGCGAACTGGCAATGTCTGATGGCGCTCCCTTGGGCCTTTCTATTTCTTGAGTGCAGAGCCAGCGATGGCCTGACATTCGATCTCGAACTCCTGCGTCAACGGGGTTTGAGTGAGGAACTTGCGGCCTACTTTCGTGACATGCCGCGTTTCACCCCAGGCAATCACATCGTGAGCCTGACTATAAACGGCTCACGATCAGGAACGGTACAGGCACGCTTTCTGGACGACGGCAGCTTGTGCATTGACACTGGCCTGCTCGAGGCGGGTGGGATTCGGTTGCCGACGGCTGCGGCGAGCGAAAACCAGGGCTCCTGCATCGACTTGCTGTCAAGCTACCCACAGAGTCAGATACAGGCAGACCCTCAGTCCGCCAGTGTGACCATGGTGGTGCCTGCGCAAGCCCTGCGCCCGGCCGCCGCAGGCGATGACCTTTCGGCATATGACTCAGGTGGGTTCGCTGCAATGTTCAACTACGACGTGTCGATGCTCGATACGCGTTTCAAGGACGGCAGCAGCAGATCCTGGACTGCCCTTACCGAGCCGGGTTTGAACCTGGGGGACTGGATCGTGCGCAGCCGTCAGATTGCCAGTCTGGGGCAACAGGCAAGTCGGCTCAACGCACTGGAAGCCTACGCCCAGCGAACGTTCGCCGATCAGGCGACTGTCCTGCAGGTCGGTCAGATCCAGATGGGTAACCCCGTGCTGAGCGGCGTTTCGGTTGACGGTTTTCAGCTGTTTTCCGAGCAGGCGTTGGGCCATCTACAACAACGTCGCGTGGTTCAAGGCATCGCCAAGTCCCAAGCGAGGGTGGAGATCTACCAGCGCAACCGCCTGGTGTATGCCACCGTCGTGCCGCCAGGCCCGTTTTCCATTGATAGCCCTGCGCCAGTCGATGCCTTTGCTGAACTGGAAATGGTTATCCATGAAGCGGACGGTGAGGAGCGTCGCCTGACCTTGCCTGCCTCGCCGATGGCGGCGGGGTTATCAGGAGGGTACCAGTTCGGCATTGGTCAACTTCGCCACAGTCGCGCCGCGTCACCTTGGGTGCTTAGCGCCGGGTGGAGCGGGAGTGTGCTTGATGGCTTGGAAGTGGGGGGAGGGCTAATTGCGACCGACAGCTATCAGGCTACCGGGTTCGCGCTCGGTGCTCAGCCGTGGACGCAGGCTCAGATGCAATGGTCGCTGGGCTACTCGCAGCCGTTGCATCAGGAGAGGGGGATGCAAAGCCAGATGACCCTGAACCAGCAGTTTGCCGGCGGATGGGGAGCGGGCTTGACCTATGGGCTGCAGAGCCAAAGTTATCAGGACCTCCAGCAGGCACTTGAGCCGTCAGGTCGCTTGGAGGGCTTGCGCGATTTTTTCAGCGTCGGCCTGTCATGGCAGGGCACTGGGCTGGGCAACTTCAGTGTCGGGGGCGGCCAATCGCGCACGCGTAATGGCCAGACCAGCAGCCAGGCAAACCTGCGCTGGGGAGCGACGTTGGGGCAGGTGTCATTGAATGCTGGTGTGGAATGGAGCCTCAGAGGAGCAGATGATCGAGGGCGTCTTCTTTACATGAGCGCTAGCGTGCCATTGGGCACCAATCGTCGTCTTGGTGCCTCGACCCGAGCTTCAGGTGACCAGTACCGTTCTTCATTCAACCTGCGAGAACAGGTCAGCGATACGTTAGGTTATCGCCTGAGTGGCAGTCACGATAGCCATGATCCGGCGCTGCTACCCAGTGTGGGGGTTTCCTGGCTGGCCCCCTTCAGCCAGGTGCAGCTGGATTACTCAAAGACTGGCGATTCTGCACGAACCCTGGCAGCCAACCTGCGCGGTGGGGCCCTTGGGCATGCACAGGGCATCACGCTAGCACCTTATTCCATTCAGGATACTTTCGCGCTCATCGAAGTGGGTGATCTTCACGGGGTGAAAGTCGATACGCCCAGCGGCCCCGTATGGACCGATCGCCAAGGCCGAGCCATTGCCTCACGGATTACCCCCTACGCAGACAATCGAGTGCAGGTGCAGCCCCGAAGCCTGCCGCGCAGTGTCGATCTGGCCAACAGCCTTGGCATCGTACGGGCAGGTCGAGGCGCGGTTTCCCAATTGAGTTTCATCGTCGAGCGGACCAGGCGCGTGCTGTTGCAGACTTTGCAGGGCGACGGGCCGCCCTTGGCGGACAGTTCCATGGTAGTGGATGCCAACGGAAGCTTCGTGACCATGGTGCAGGCCGGAGGCTTGATATTCCTGCATGACTTCCAAGAGGAAGAGCGCTACCACGTGACCTCGCCAGACGGCTCTGGTTGTGCCCTTGAATTCACCCTCAGCGACAGCCCGGACCCGGAGCAATATTATGAAACGACCACCGCACGCTGCCATGCGATCTGAATGCGTGTGCAGACAGCTGTGCCTGGCCTTGCTGTTGATGGGCATGAGCTGTGCTGCGGCCGCACAGGGTTGTCAGATTACGCTCGGCCAGCCCCAGATCGATTACGGCAAGGTCAACAAGACCCAGTTGCAGAAACAAGGCAATCGCTACCTACTGGGAGAGCGGCACCTGCAGATGACAGTCCAGTGTTCCAGAGATACCGATATGGTCCTCAGCTATCTGGCTGATGGCATCAATGGCGAGTTTTTCGGTTTTGCTGAGCGAGGGCAGTATTCACTGCTGCTTTCTGATGCGCGGCTCGATGGCCGTCCGGTGGCCTTGGGAGCAGCAAGCGCGCGCAGCCCCTGGCAGATGAAGGGCGACAAGGTTCACTGGTTGCCAGCAATGCAGCTCGCGCCACTAGAGGCCAATGTACCCCTTCAAGGCACTACCTTCACGGCTCGCCTGACCGTTGATGCATGGCTCGACGCAACGTCGGATCTGTCGAGCACGGCCGAGCTGCAGGCAAGTGGCATGATGGCTGTCGACGATGCTGCCGTGAGCCTGGCACTGCAAGCCAATGTTGTACCCGCAGCGTGTAAATTGCATCTGGGCAATGACGGCCTCGTGGATTTTGGCGTGATCGCGACCGGGGAGTTGTCTGCCAGTAAAACCAGTACCTTGCGACGGTCTTTGTCCGCCGCGGTGACTTGTGACAGCCCCACTCGGTTTGCCCTTCGCGCGATTGACAACCGCCAGTCAGGAACGTTCGCCCATGTGCAAGGCCTTGCACGTTCTGTCTTGTTTGGCGCGGGTAAAAAGGCCAGCGACAGCCTGGCGTGGTCGTTGCGGTTCGACGGTGCGGTGGTAGGCGATGGGCTTGCATTGCAACCCCTGTATTCCTCTCAAGGTGGTGCTGGCTGGGAGCCAACCCCACGAACAGCGTTCCTTCACACCGACAATCGCCTGCACGGGTTCGCGGCCAGCGAACGCACTGCTGCCGGGCCTACCTTGATCAGGCAGCTCGACGCTATGCTGATGGTCGAGCTGTATGTTGCGCCTATGCGCCAGCTCGACCTGCGTGACGAGACGCTCATCGATGGGGCGGCCACGCTGGAGCTCATCTATCTGTGAGGATGAGCTGCAGGTGGCCGGCAGTCCAGGTCAAGTGTGCGCGGGATGTACCTGGGGTGCAGGCTTGGGCAGCGATGACAGGAACGCCATCACCAGCGCCGCCAGATAAGGCAATGACTGTACCAGCAGCATCGCCACCCAGAAGCGCATGTCCGAGCTCGGCAGCCCCTGCACCAGGTAGATGCCCAGCGCCGCCCCCCACAGCAGCAACATGATGAACAGCTCTTCACGCGCTTCGGAAATCGCCACCAGCAACCCGTGGCTGTCGGCATTCTTTGGCGTGCGGAAGAACGGCATGCTGCTGGTGAAGAACCCGTACAGCACCGCCTTGGCGATGGTATGTGACAGCGCCAGCCCCGCCAGCGCCGCCGCAAAGGCATCCTTCAGGTTCACCCCCACAGCACGGCGGTAGAGGAAGATGATTTTGCCGACCTTGAAGAAGAACAGCGCCAGTGGCGGGATGGCGAAGATCATCAGTGGCGGGTCGACCCGGTGCGGCACGATGATCATCGCCGCCGACCACAGCAACGCACCGACGGTGAAGAAGATGTTCATGCCATCGGCGATCCATGGCAGCCAGCCGGCCAGGAAGTGATAGCGTTGGCCACGGGTCAGCTCACTGCCCTTGCCGCGCAGCAGGGCGCCGGCGTGGTGCTTGATGATCTGGATGGCGCCGTAGGCCCAGCGGAAGCGCTGCTTCTTGAAGTCGATGAAGGTGTCGGGCATCAGGCCTTTGCCGTAGCTGTTGTGGGCATAGGCGGCCGACAGGCCCTTCTCGAATACCCGCAGGCCCAGTTCGGCGTCCTCGCAGATGCACCACTCGGCCCAGCCCAGCTCTTGCAGCACGCTGCGCCGGGTCATGGTCATGGTGCCGTGCTGGATGATCGCATCACGGTCGTTGCGGGTGACCATGCCAATGTGGAAGAAGCCCTTGTATTCGCTGTAGCACAACTTCTTGAAGGCGCTTTCGTGCTGGTCGCGGTAGTCCTGCGGCGACTGCACCACGGCAATTTTCGGGTCGGCGAAGTGCGGCACCATGTGCTTGAGCCAGTTGCGGTCGACGCAGTAGTCCGAGTCGATGACCGCGATCACTTCGGCGTCTTTGGCCGTGTGCGGGATCAAGTAGTTCAGCGCGCCACCCTTGAAACCGGCCAGGGGCGCGACGTGGAAGAACTTGAAGCGCTCGCCGAGCTTCTCGCAGTGGGCCTTGAGCGGCTCCCACACGGCTGGGTCCTTGGTGTTGTTGTCGATCACCAGCACTTCGTAATCGGGGTAGTCCAGGGCAGCCAGGGCGTCGAGGGTTTGTTTCACCATTTCTGGCGGTTCGTTGTAGCACGGCACATGCACCGACACCTTGGGCCGGTAGGCACTGTCGGCCTGCACCGGCAGGAACTCGCGGCGGCGCTTGTGTATCCAGACGGCCTCGGCCAGTTCGTGGGCTTCGGTGAGCAGCACGATGAACACGCCCAGCGCGCCGAGGGCCAGCAGCACGCCCACGGTCAGGCTGAACCAGGTGCTGTACTGCTGGCTGTAGTCGTAGGCGATCCACACCAGCACCGACCCGCACAGGAAGGTGATGAACGTGAGGAAGGTCCGGCCACGCTGGCGCAGGGCCGAGCCGTCGATGAACAGCACCATCAGGGCGATCATCGCCAGCACCACCGAGGCCACCGCCAGAGCACGCCACTGCGGGATCGCCACCACCGGGCCGTCGAAGTTGAACTTCTGCTGGCGCTCGGCGTTGTACACGCCCCAGTAGGCGCCTACCGAGCCTTCGTCGCTGGCTTTCCACGGCTGGTCGTAGGCTTCGATGACAAAGTAGTTGTAGCCACGGCGGTTGAGGGTGTTGACCAGGGTGCGCAGGTAGATGGCCTGGTCGGCCTGGGTGGCATCGGCACCCCCGCGCATGCGGCCGTTGCTTGGCCAGCCGACTTCCGACAGCAGCAGGGGTTTGCGCGGGAACTGGTGCTTCAGCTCACGGGCGCGGTCGAGGACGAACTCGACCGAGTCCTTCATCGGCACGAACTCCCAATAGGGCAGGATGTGCGCGGCAATCAGGTCGACGTGCTTGGCCAGTTCCGGGTGTTCCTTCCAGATGTGCCATTGCTCACTGGTGGTCACCGGCACTTTTACGGCCGCACGTACCCGATCCAGGTATTTGATCAGGTTTTCCGGGGTGACTTCTTCGCGGAATAGCGCCTCGTTACCGACCACTACCCGCACCACACTGCGCGAGGTGTTGGCCAGCTCGATGGCGGTGGCGATTTCGCGTTCGTTGCGTTCCAGGTCCGGGCTGATCCAGATACCCAGCGTCACCCGCAGGCCGAACTCCTCGGCCAGGCGCGGGATGTCGGCCTGGGTGCCTTCCACGGTGTAGATACGGATGCTGTCGGTCAGTTTGCTCAACTGCTCCAGGTCCTGGCGCATCTCGTCGTCAGTAGGGTACTGGCCCTTCTGCGGGCTTTCACCCAGGCGGAACGGCGAATACGAAAAGCCAGAGATCTGCTCTGGCCAGGCGGGGGCGGAAACCGGGCGGTTGATCAGTGCCCAGAACCCGGTGAACAGCGCGGCGATGGCCAGCACCACAACCAGGTTCAGGCCGAATTTACGTGAAGACATTGTCGTCCATTTGTGTCGAAGTGATAGGACATTAAAGCAGGGTTGGTAGTCTCTTTCCTAACGATGCAGGCGATGGGCTCGCTGGCATATAATGCGCGCCGGTTTTTTGGGGTATGAACATGAGCACAGAAGATCCACGCTTCGCCGGCGTTGCCCGGCTGTACGGCGACCAGGGGCTGCAACGCCTGGGCCAGGCCCATGTGGCGGTGGTCGGTATTGGCGGAGTGGGCTCCTGGGTGGCCGAAGCGTTGGCCCGCAGTGGCGTGGGCGAAATCACCCTGTTCGACCTGGACGATGTCTGCGTCAGCAACACCAACCGCCAGGCCCATGCCCTGGAAGGTCAGGTGGGGCGGCCCAAGGTCGAGGTCATGGCCGAACGCCTGCGAGCGATCAACCCGGCGTGCAAGGTGCATGCGGTGGCTGACTTCGTCACCCGCGAGACCATGGTCGAGTACATCACCGAGCACCTCGATTGCGTGATCGACTGCATCGACAGCGTGATGGCCAAGGCGGCGCTGATCGCCTGGTGCCGGCGGCGCAAGATCGCGATTGTCACCACCGGTGGTGCGGGTGGGCAAATCGACCCGACGCAGATCCAGATCGCCGACCTGAACAAGACCTTCAACGACCCGCTCGCTTCGCGGGTGCGCTCAACCCTGCGCCGCGACTACAACTTCTCGCGTAATGTCAGCCGCAACTATGGCGTACCGTGCGTGTTCTCCAGCGAACAGCTGCGTTATCCCAAGGGCGATGGCAGCGTTTGCCTGCAGAAAAGCTTCGTGGGTGAGGGCGTAAGGCTGGACTGCTCGGGTGGTTTTGGCGCGGTGATGATGGTGACCGCGACCTTTGGCATGGTGGCAGCCAGCAAGGCGATCGAGAAGCTGGTGGCCGGTGCGCGGCGCCCTTCGGAGCGTATCAAACCTGAGTAACCATTCTCAGGCCTACTCGGTCTTTGTAGGAGCGGCCTTGTGTCGCGAAAGGGCCGCAAAGCGGCCCCAGCAATTTTGGCGGCGAAGCTGAAAATGTGGGGGCCGCTGCGCGCCCCATCGCGACACAAGGCCGCTCCTACAGGGAGCAGCGTTGCCCTGGATTTAGCGGTTGGACGCCAACTCCGCCATCCGCTGCAGCACCGCATGCAGCCCATTGCTGCGCGACGGCGACAGTTGGCGCTCAAGCCCCAGCTGTGTAAACCACGCGCGCAGATCGAGCATGGCCAACTCGTCACTGGCCAACCCCTGCACCCGCACCAGCATCAACGCCAGCAGCCCGCGCAACAGGCGTGCATCGCTACTGGCCTTGAACCGCCACAAGCCGTCGACCTGCTCGGCCACCAGCCAGACCAGGCTTTCGCAGCCATGCACCCGGTTGGCTTCGGTCTTTTCAGTCTCGGCCAGCGGTTCCAGTCGCTCGCCCCATTGCATCAGCAGCCGCGCGCGCTGCTCCCAGCCCTTGCCCTGTTCAAAAGCGTCCAGCGCCTGGCGTGCCTGCTCCGGCATGTTCATCGCAGCAGCTCCAGGCCCTGATCCAGCGCCGTGAAAAAGCGCTGCAAGTCATCGCTGTCGTTGTACAAGCCCAGCGACACCCGAATTGCGCCTTCCAGGCCCAAGCCTTTCAGCAGCGGCATGGCACAGTGGTGACCGGCGCGCACGGCAATGCCTTGCTCGGTGAGCAAGTGGGCAATATCGGCATTGTGCACGCCCTCGATGACGAAGCTGGCCAGGGCCGCCTGTGGCGTACCGAGTATGCGCACGCCTTCGCGGTCAGCCAGGCCGCGCAGCAGGTGCTGGTGCAGGCTGGTTTCGTGGGCCGCGACCGCTTGGGCATCGAGGCTGGCCAGGTAGCCCAGGGTTGCGCCAAGGCCGATCACCCCGGCTATGGGCGGCGTACCTGCCTCGAACCCCAGCGGTGCCGGGCGGAAGCTGGCGCTGTGGTACTCGGCAAGTTGCACCATCTCGCCACCGAACTGCCAGTGGCGCAGCAGCCCCAGCGCTTGGCTGTGGCCATAAAGCACGCCGACGCCGTCCGGGCCGTACAGCTTGTGGCTGGAAAACACATAGAAGTCGCACCCCAGTTGCTGCACGTCATGGCGGCCGTGCACCACGCCCTGGGCACCATCGACCACGGTCAGCGCGCCTTGGGCGCGGGCATGGGCCAACAGCGCCGGTAGCGGTTGCCAGGTACCCAGTACGTTGGACAGCTGGCTGACGGCCAGCACGCGGGTGCGCGGGCCGATCAGTTGCAGTGCCTGGTTCAGGTCGATGTAACCATGAGCGTCCAGCGGCAGTACCACCAGGCGCAGGTTGCGCCGGTGCGCCAGCTGTTGCCAGGGCAGCAGGTTGGCATGGTGCTCCAGGGCACTGACGGCAATTTCGTCCCCGGCTTCGAGGCGGTGTTCCAGGCCGTATGCCAGCAGGTTCAGTGCCGAGGTGGCGCCGTGGGTGAACACCACTTGCCGTGAGTCTGCGGCATTGAGCCAGGCGGCGACCTTGTCGCGGCTGGTTTCGAAGGCTTGGGTCGCCAGCGCACCGGGCAAGTGCTGGGCACGGTGCACGTTGGCTGCGCCATGGCCGTAGTAATGGCTCAGGGCATCGAGCAGGGCTTGCGGTTTCTGGCTGGTGGCGGCGCTGTCCAGGTAGGTCTGGTGCTGCCGTTGCAGGGCGGCGATGGCGGGAAAGTCGGCACGCCAGGGGGAGGGCTGGAACATGTTCGCGGGGCCTGGAATGAAAATCGGGTCTGGCGCGTTGGCGCCAGACCCGATCTTAACACTTCAAACCCGACAAGGTTCTCAGTTGTGGGCGTGCAGTGCTTCGTTCAGCTCGATGGCCGACTTGTGAGTCTTGCACTCTACGGCGCCGTTCAGCGAGTTGCGGCGGAACAGCAGGTCGGTCTGGCCAGCCAGGTCGCGGGCCTTGACCACTTTCACCAACTCGTTGTTCTCGTCCAGCAGGTTCACCTTGGTGCCGGCGGTGATGTACAGGCCGGCTTCGACGGTGTTGCGGTCGCCCAGCGGAATGCCGATACCGGCGTTGGCGCCGATCAGGCAGCCTTCGCCGACCTTGATGACGATGTTGCCGCCACCGGACAGGGTGCCCATGGTCGAGCAACCGCCGCCCAGGTCCGAACCTTTGCCGACGAATACGCCAGCGGACACGCGGCCTTCGATCATGCCCGGGCCTTCGGTGCCCGCGTTAAAGTTGACGAAGCCTTCGTGCATGATGGTGGTGCCTTCGCCGATGTAGGCGCCCAGGCGCACACGGGCGGTGTCGGCGATACGCACGCCGGCCGGGACCACGTAGTCGGTCATTTTCGGGAACTTGTCCACCGAGAACACTTCCAGCAGCTCGCCCTTCAGGCGCGCTTCCAGTTGCAGCTCGGCCAGTTCGGCCAGATCGACCGCGCCCTGGTTGGTCCAGGCCACGTTCGGCAGCAGCGGGAAGATACCGGCCAGGCTCACGCCGTGTGGCTTGACCAGGCGGTGCGACAGCAGGTGCAGCTTGAGGTAGGCCTCTGGGGTGGAGGTCAGGGCAGCGTCTTCGGCCAGCAGGGTGGCGACCAGCGGCTTGTGGCTCTCGGCCAGGCGGGTCAGCAGGGCGGCCTGGGCAGCATCAACGCCTTTCAGGGCTTCGGCCAGTTGGGCGGCCTGGCCGTTGCTGAAGGCGATGGCCTGGTTGCCACCTTCGTAACCGAGAACAGGGGCTACCGCAGCAACCAGTTCGGCGCTCGGGTTAAGCAAAGGTTGTGCGTAGAACACTTCCAGCCAGGCGCCCTGGCGGTTCTGGGAGCCGACACCGAAGGCCAGGCTGAACAGGGTATTGGACATGTGATTACCTCGTGCGAAATAGGGTAGGGGCTCAGGCCAGGGCAGCGGCGTACAGGTCGGGCTTGAAGCCGACCAGGGTACGCGCGCCAAGGTCCAGCACCGGGCGTTTGATCATCGACGGCTGGGCCAGCATCAGCTCGACGGCCTTGGCCTGGTCGAGGTCTGCCTTGCTGGCGTCGTCCAGCTTGCGGAATGTGGTGCCGGCACGGTTGAGGATGACTTCCCAGCCGTGTTCGTCGCACCAGCGGTTCAGGCTGTCACGGTCGATGCCTTGGGTCTTGTAATCGTGGAATTCGTAGGCGATGGCCTTGTCTTCGAGCCAGGTACGCGCCTTTTTCATGGTGTCACAGGCTTTTATGCCGTAGAGCGTGTAGGTCATTGTGTACATTGGGGGTGCAGGTTGCCCCAATCTCTCCGTTTTTCGATGTCAGTCGCGGGATTATGCGGGAACCAAACTGTGAGCGCCACGGGTGTGCTCGCCTTGAGTCTTGCAGTGGGTCGGCGATTGGGTGCCGGCCGTGCGGCGCTCGATCTCACAGACGAAGAAGTATCATCATGTTACATATTCACCTGCCACCTGCGACTATCGTGCAGCGGCCCCAAACCGTCGGTCGCCGCTAACATATTGTTTCAATGGCGATGTTTCGCCCTGCTATCGTTTCTGGTTCACAAAGGAAGCTCTCCCGGATGCAGTCCGCCTACACCGTCCTCATCCTGCTGACGCTGGTCAGCCTGTCGAAGCTGGTCGGCCGCATGATTCCGCTGCCCTTGCCGCTGGTGCAGATCGCCGCCGGTGCCTTGCTGGCCTTGCCGACACTGGGCCTGCATGTGGCCCTTGACCCCGAACTGTTCCTGTTCCTGTTCTTGCCGCCGCTGCTGTTTGCCGACGGCTGGCGCATCCCCAAGCGGGAGCTGTGGCGCATTCGCGGGCCCGTGGTGGCGCTGGCCGTCGGGCTGGTCCTTTTCACCGTGGTCGGGGCTGGTTACTTCATTCACTGGCTGCTGCCGAGCATCCCGTTGCCAGTGGCCTTCGCCCTGGCAGCGGTACTTTCGCCAACCGACGCCGTGGCGGTTTCGGCCATTGCCCAGGACCGCCTGCCCACGCCGCTGATGCACATGCTGCAGGGCGAAGCCCTGATGAACGATGCATCGGGCCTGGTGACCTTCAAGTTTGCCTTGGCAGCGGCGATTACCGGGGTGTTTTCGCTGACCGATGCAAGCTTCAGTTTTGTCCTGGTCGCGCTTGGCGGTCTGGCGGTGGGTGTGGGCTTGAGCTGGCTGGTCGGCCGCCTGCGCGCCTGGATGATCGCTCGCGGCTGGGACGACCCAGCCACGCATGTGGTGTTCATGCTGCTGTTGCCATTTGCTGCCTATGTGCTGGCCGAGCGTCTTGGCGTGTCGGGCATCCTTTCGGCGGTGGCGGCGGGCATGATGCAGAGCTGGCTCGACCTGCTGCCACGGCAAACCAGCACCCGCCTGCTCAACCGCAGCGTCTGGTCGCTGCTGGAGTTTGCCTTCAACGGCCTGATCTTCCTACTGTTGGGCCTGCAGTTGCCGGACATCATCAAGGCGGTGGTCAGCCACGAACCCACCGTCTGGCCGACCCTGGCCTACCGCTGCCTGGATGTGGTGGCGATCTTTGCCGCGCTTATCCTGCTGCGTTACATCTGGGTGCAGAGCATCTGGCGCTCGATCGGCGTGGTGCGTCGCTGGCGTGGCAAACCGGCGCTGGTGCTGATGCCTACAGCGCGCTCCTGCTGGCTGCTGACCCTGGGCGGGGTACGGGGGGCGGTGACCTTGGCAGGTGTGATGTCGGTGCCGTTGCTGATGGGGGCGGGCAAGGCCTTCCCGGAACGTGACTTGTTGATCTTCATTGCCGCCGGGGTGATCCTGCTGTCGTTGATCAGTGCCTGTATCGCGTTGCCGCTGTTGCTGCGCGGGGTGACCAAGAGCCCGGACGAGCGCCTGCGCCAGGAAGTGCAGGAAGCCTGGCGGCGCACGGCCGAAGCGGCGATCCATGCCCTGGAGGCAGAGGAGGTGATCGACAGCAATGCGCCGCAGGACGCCGCGCAGGCGACCTTGGCGACCGAACTGAAAGCGCGGTTGATGGCAGAATACCGGGATGAGCTGGACAGCTACAACGACAGCGCCGAAGCCAAGGCGCTGGCCGAGCAGATGGACCTGCTGGAGCGGCATTTGCGCTTGCGTGCACTGAGGGCGCAGCGGTTGGAGCTATACAACCTGCATCGCCAGCACCTGGTCGGAGATGAGGTCGTGCGCCAGGTCCTGGGGGAGCTGGACATGAGTGAAGCGAACCTTGGGCAAGTCAGGTAGGGCGTCGAAATGGCGAGGATTGCCCGCGCTCACCGAGAGCACGGGCGTTGCCTGGCTTACTTGCAGGCAGGGGAGCCATCGAGGCGCAGCAGGGTTTCGCCCACCTCTATGAAACCGTCGCCGTTCACATCCATCAGTGCCAGGATGGCATCCCTCTCATCGCTACTGTGCAAGTTGTCGAAGCGCTTCTTGAATTCTTCCAGCGAAACCTTGCCGTCGCCGTTGTCGTCCATTTCGAGGAGCCAGCTTTTGGCATCCTGACATATATCGCTGCTGATCTGGGTCATGGGTGTTGCCTCGTCTGCGGTGGAGGAGGCTTAACCTTAAGGTCGGGGTGATTGGGGCGATATTGGCGTATTCAGCCTGGCCGGTAGGGCAATTCGACGGCGTCGATCTGCCCTGCCGGTCGGCAAGGTTTTCAGGACGGTTCAGCGCTTTTGCAAGAACGCGCGAATACGCTCCGCCGCCTCGATGCACTCGGCCAGGGGGGCAACCAGGGCCATGCGCACACGCCCGCTACCGGGGTTCACGCCGTCGACTTCGCGGGACAGGTACGAACCTGGCACCACGGTCACGTGTTCGGCTTCGAACAGGTCACGGGTGAAGGCGGCATCGTCGTTGCCCGGCACCTTGGCCCACAGGTAGAAGCTGCCGTCCGGGCGTTGTACGTCGAGCACCGGTTGCAGGATATCCAGCACGGCATCGTACTTGGCTCGGTACTGGTCGCGGTTGGCGCGCACATGTGCCTCGTCCTGCCAGGCGGCGACGCTGGCCAGTTGGGTCTGCACGGGCATGGCACAGCCGTGGTAGGTCCGGTACAGCAGGAACGGCTTGATGATCT